>JABSSK010000317.1 GCA_013214265.1 Saprospiraceae bacterium
ACTTCCCGATGAGGATTTACAAAATGTATTGCGCCAACTTTGGAATGATGCTGCAGGGCAAGTAGATGACTTTCGTGATCAGGTACAACAATGGTATGATAATGTCATGGATCGAGCATCGGGATGGTACAAGCGTAACATACAGCAAATCCTTATTCTAGTTGGATTGAGTATTGCGGTTGTTTTTAATGCGGACACCATTGCTATTTACGAGCGGTTGGAGTCTGATCCGGAAGCAGTGGAACAAATAATTCAGATGGCAGAAATGTATGTTACGCTTAATGGGGACAGCCTGATTTTGCGTGATGACCCAACCATTGAAGCTTCTTTGGTTCAGATACGAACTCTAATTGATCGGGAAATTGACCAAGCTGCTGCGCCCTTGGGCTTAGGCTGGAAGGGGGTTGACTGGCAATCGATGACCTGGGCAGAATGGGCCATGAAATTCTTGGGCTGGATAGTTACGGCTCTGGCCGTTTCTCTGGGGGCACCATTCTGGTTTGATTTGTTGAAAAAACTGGTAAATATTAGAGGTTCGGGCCGAAAACCGGATGCTAATACTTAAGCCTGCTTTTTCAGATAACAGATTATGAGAATACTTCAAATAACGGATCAGCACATAGGCGGGCCGAATGAAAAACCGTGGGCTGTTGATGTGCGATCACATTTCAATCAGTGGTGCCAAAAGATTAAGGCGATCAGTCCCGACTATTTTGTTGTGACGGGTGATTTGTGTCTTGAACAGGGAGATACCGATGTGTACAAATGGATAAAACACAAACTGGATGAGGTGTCTATTCCTTATTTTGTGTTATCTGGTAATCATGATGACCCAACCTTGATTGCCGATGTGTTCGGCTTAAAACATGACCTCAAGGATGATGAATTATATTATTCGCGTCAGTTGGGGGCGTACAAGGTTCTTTTTTTGGACTCTACTCCGGGAACACTGTCCGGTACGCAGCTGACTTGGCTAGAGAAAGAATTGCGCGTAGCGAGTAATACCCCCCAGCTAATTTTTATTCATCACCCACCCGTACTGGCAGGTGTGTCTTATATGGATATGCATTATCCTATGGTGGAATCAAGCCGATTACAATTAAGTAATATATGTAGGAACAGCCAAAATGATATCCACCTTTTTTGTGGTCATTATCATAGTGCTCGGACCATTACAACTGCTTTTAGTACCATTTATATAACTCCGTCATCTTATGTTCAGATCGATCCGTTTTCTGTAAGTTTTAAACCCGAGCACACTATTCCTGGATACCGTATTATTGACGTATCTGAACAATCGGTGCGCAGTGCGGTACATTATATTTTCAACCATGACACCTAATACGAAAGAGCAAAACAATAAAGCTGGTCAATATCCTGAGTTGAGGTGGCTAGAAGGAGCAGCCGATCTGTTGGATGATCGCTTCAGATTGCCGGGTACGTCATTCCGTTTTGGAATGGATGCCATCATTGGACTAGTTCCTTATGTGGGTGACGTCATTTCTTTTATATTGTCGGGAACGATGGTTATGGTTATGGCTCGGCGGGGTGCGAGTGGTCGGTTGCTAATGAAAATGCTAGGTAATATTTTTGTTGATGGGGCAGTGGGTACCATACCGTTAGTAGGCGACTTTTTTGATATTCGTTTTCGGGCCAACAAAAAAAATATCAACTTACTTTTAGAACACTATCAGGAAGGGCAGCATAAAGGTAGTGCTTGGCCAGCTATTCTATTTGTGCTTTTTATACTGGCAGCTTTGCTTATTTTATCCGTACTTGTGATTGGAAAAATTTTCTCCATGCTGGGATTAGCCATCCAACAAATATTCTAGATATGCAGGTTGGAAAAGAGTTTGACAAACTGGAATCGGACTACACAGCCAAAATAATCCGTTGGGTACCTCATTACCAGGAAATGATCTCCTCTCTATCAGAAGGGTATCCACCGGACTTTGTGCCTCTATCTATTCTTGATCTGGGAACTGGTAACGGTAATGTGTCGGCCTTATTACAAAGCAGGTTTCCAGAAGCGGATAAAGTTATTGTTGATGCTTCCGCAAAAATGATTGCTACCTGCAAAAAGCGATTTGGGGGCTTCGAGCAATTCTCATACGTTGAAAAATATTTCCAGGATTTACACTTTTTACCAGCTTCTTTCGATATGGTAGTTGCAGGTTTGTCGATTCATCATTTGCAGGGACCAGAAAAAGAAATATTATTCCAGGACGTATATACCTGGCTCAAGCCCGGAGGTTTCTTTTCTATTTGTGACTTATTTGTAGACCCGGAAGATGACTTAGAACACAAGCGGGTTATAGGCGAGTGGGAGCGTCTGGCTAGATTACAGGGAAGTACCGATGATGATTGGGCCTATCTGATGGACCATTACGATAAGTATGACCACCCCAACTCTTATGAACAGCAGTTGTTCTGGATGAAAAATGCAGGTTTTGAACAAACCTCTATCCCTTTCATTCGCGATTGTTTTGGAACCATAAGGGGACATCGCGTACCTTAGCTGCCAGCGAGCCTGGCATTGTAATTTTTCAAGACATTGATATAGAGGTCGCGTATGGCCATAGCTTGATCAAAAGAAGGCTTGAAGTTGCTCACTTCCAGATATAAGCTCAAAGGATTTGCGCAAAACTGACAAGTGCCCTCAAGAATGACATCACCGATATGGTTTAACCAAATTTGGGATACGTTTAATTCCGCATTGTAGTGCCTGCCACAGCCTGTACATGTAGCCTGATAAATACGGCGAACGTATTCTTGCTCAAAACGATCACCCAGAATTAGGCGAATATCATCAATGGAGATTTCAATTTCAAGGTTGATTCCCATAACTCAATATAGATCCAAGCTGTTTTGTTAAGATAAAAACAGTAAATACAAGATTTAGTTGGAAAATTACTCTTGGTTTTCTAGCCATCAATACAATTACATATATGGATTCTGGAAAAGGTTATACCCAAGTACTGGTTTTGAAATGGTATACTAGCCAATCGAGGAACGAACAAGATGAAGTCATCCGTGAGGAGCCATTAGAGATCAGAATTGGCCAAAGAGGAATTGATGATAAGCCTAAAACAATTTCCATCACTATGCGTACCCCCGGACAAGATGAGTGTTTGGCGTTAGGCTTCTTATTTACGGAAGGTATTATTGGGCATTACACCCACATCGAAAGTATTGAACGCCCTCAAGCGCGATTACCGGAAACATCCATACCTAATGTTGTGGATATATGGATCAGTAATAAGGTGAAGCTACATTGGGCAGACTTGACGCGTCATTTTTATACCACTTCCAGTTGTGGCGTATGTGGCAAATCTAGTATAGATATGGTGACCCAGCAGTCGGTATATCTTTTGCCTGCCGGACGACCACAAATAGAATTGAAGTCTATTCTATCTGGTCCGAAGCGGTTGGGTACAGAACAAACGCTATTTTCCCAAACAGGAGGGGTGCACGCGGCAGGTCTCTTTGATGCCACTGGTAGCTTAGTCGCTTCGTTTGAAGATGTTGGTCGTCATAATGCGCTGGATAAGCTCATTGGTTATGCTTGGAAAAAGGGCTTGCTGCCATTACAGAATCATATGGTGGTTTTGAGTGGCCGCATAGGCTTTGAGCTGGTGCAAAAATCATGGATGGCAGGTATACCTATATTAGCTGCGGTTGGAGCACCATCGGATTTAGCAATTGAACTGGCTGTGACTTGTGATATGACTTTGCTTGGTTTCATCCGGGAGGAACGCTGTAATGTTTATCATGATTCGGGCCGAGTTCAGTGGTCATCGGATGGCCAATAAGTGTATCCTCAAATGGTGGAATATACGCTGGGAAGTACTTGTGCGGCAGCCTTTTGCTGTGTTTCCGTATCTGTTGGTCAAGTGTCAAAAGTACTTGGTTCTGAGGGTCTAAAATCTAAGTAATAACAATTTTGATTTCCATCTTGTATTTTCAGATTTAAAGACTTACCTTTGCAATCGCTTTTGAGCAAGCTATGTACCATTGATATAGCTGCATTTAGGAAGCGAATGTTTTAAAAAGGTTAAGTTTTATAAATACTATTTAGAATATGCCTACAATCAACCAGTTGGTACGCAAAGGCAGAAAGAAAATTGTGCAGAAGAGCAAATCACGTGCTTTGGAATCTTGTCCGCAGCGTCGTGGTGTGTGTACACGTGTATACACAACAACGCCCAAGAAGCCTAACTCTGCTTTGCGTAAGGTTGCCAAGGTTCGTTTGACGAACGGTATCGAGGTAATTGCCTATATCCCAGGCGAGGGTCACAACTTACAAGAGCACTCCATTGTACTCGTACGTGGGGGTCGTGTAAAAGATTTGCCTGGTGTACGATATACGGTAGTACGTGGAGCACTGGATACAGCCGGTGTAACGGATCGCCTCCAAAGCCGCTCGAAGTACGGTACGAAGCGACCTAAGAAGTAATTACGTTTCAAATAACTCAGAAACCTCTGATTAATGAGAAAAAGAAAACCAAAACTAAGAATTATTGCTCCGGATCCAAGATACGGAGACCCTATTGTAACTCAGTTCGTCAATAACATGATGTTGAGTGGTAAAAAGTCAACTGCATTTACCATTTTTTATGCAGCTATGGACATTATTAAAGACCGCACTCAGCAGGACGAACATCAGATTTGGAAAAAGGCATTAAATAATGCAATGCCTCAAGTTGAGGTACGCAGTCGTCGGATTGGTGGTGCTACTTTCCAGATTCCGACCGAAATTCGTGCGAAGCGTAAAATGTCAATCGGAATGAAATGGTTGATCAAATTCGCTCGCCAAAGAAGTGGTAAAGGAATGGCTGAAAAGCTTGCAGCTGAACTGATTGCAGCGAGTAAAGGAGAAGGTGGAGCCGTGAAGCGTAAAGAAGATACGCATCGTATGGCTGAATCTAACCGAGCTTTTGCCCATTTCCGTGTGTAATTTTTCTATCAATTTATAAAATCTCCTAGGAGGCGTAGTCATGGCACAGAAAGATCTAAAATACACAAGAAACATCGGTATCGCTGCCCACATCGATGCTGGTAAAACAACGACCACAGAGCGGGTACTGTACTATACTGGTATTAGCCACAAGATCGGTGAGGTACACGATGGAGCCGCAACTATGGACTGGATGGAGCAGGAGCAGGAAAGAGGTATCACTATTACCTCGGCTGCTACTAAAACCAACTGGCCATGGAAAGAAGATGATTAAACGATCAATATTATTGACACTCCAGGTCACGTTGACTTCACCGTAGAAGTAGAACGTTCTCTGCGTATACTCGATGGGGGAGTTGCCCTATACTGTGCTGTTAGTGGTGTTGAACCACAATCTGAAACAGTATTCCGTCAGATGGACCGTTACAAGGTTCCTCGTATCGGATTTGTAAATAAAATGGACCGTTCAGGTGCGAACTATTTCGCTGTAATTGAAGACATCA
>JABSSK010000318.1 GCA_013214265.1 Saprospiraceae bacterium
ATATTTTGTAAGCTAGTGACTGTGCGATGGAATAATAACTGTTATTGAGGACAGATTTTACATAGTCTTGACCCAATTCCAGCAGGGCAAATAGGGAAACGACAATGGTAAGCCAGACCAGTACTTTTTCATTTTTATCCAGCTTCCTTGATTGATGTAATATGTTTGACAATGATATTGAATCAGGAAAGCCTTTCATTTTGATAATTTATAATGGGTACCGAAAAGTGCTGAAAGGTATCCAAAAATCATGGATTATTTTCTATTTAGATTACCTAACGTTGTATTTGGCGTTTGGGTTATGATACATAAGGTTTTGTTATAATTCAACGTTCGGACGAAGCGCCAATACCAGCGGATTCGGTTGAGGAAAAGGTGTTGATGAAGCAAGTTAGTCCATCTCTTTCATTCTATCTGCTAAATCTTGGTAAGAATGAGAATGAGACATGCAGGGTGGGGAAGGTTATACAGTAACTCGTGTCGGAGTTGTAATTTTTTTGATTTTAATTGTACGTATATATTGATATGACGGAATTCAGTTTACTACCATGCCTACCTTCGCGCTAACCTTGGCCAAGGTGAGTGCGTGTTTTGGGATATGACAGTTTATCAATACTGATTATCTACTGGATACCTTTAAGCAGAGATGATATTATTTTAAGTATGACTAACCATAAAAAGGCTCACAGCTGCACGGGATTATCCCAAACTGCTGTGAGCATTTTTAAGAGTGGTCTAGGCTGGTATTAATTGTAGTAGCTTATTTTCCTTACAGGGTAATGACTAAGTTGGGAAGATTACCACTCAAGGCACTATATAATTGAGGAAAACACCCTACCTGCCCTACTTCAATCATGTTTTTCGGCTTCACTTTTCCAGTACCGCACTGATCAAATTGCCCTTCTGCCAAATCACGTCGGAGTGCACACTGATCACAGGCCATTATTAGCATTCCCTGTTGTTGGGCAATCTGGTTAAGGCGCTCTCCAATATCATTTCCCTTTCTTAATATGTGTGCGTTTTCGTCGAAAAAGAACATACCAACCACTTCTACACCATGGGTGTTTTGCTCTAGTTGTGGTAAAATCATGGTCGCTAATTGGAAGGTAGAAGCCATGTTTGTTTTAAATATGTAAGCTACTTTCATTTTAGTGTTCAATTAAATTATAGGAATATTTTATAGATATGTACTTGAAGTACTTCGCAGGTAAAAATAGGATAAAATTCCATTAATGCAACATTGTTGCATTAATGGAATTTAGAGTAATAAATAATAGTGTAGATGGAATGGGCTGTTATCATAAGCAGTGCTTCAGCCATAGTAGAATGGCTACCTTCTAGTGGAGTTTGGCTATAAGGAGATGTTCTGTTTGTAATAAAGCATGCTAAGCTTGACTTAGTCTGGGGTATAGAGCGCTATTCTCACTTCACGAATAAGACGTAATGGCTTAGGAACACTTTTTTGCTATGAACTTTAAGTTAATGTACTGTGAGGAGTGTGTAAGGAAAAAGAAAGGGGGTAGTGAGGCAGACTGGACAGTCTACCTCACAAGCATACCATACCGTTTAATTTTTCTTTTTACCGGGTATTTTCAAACCGCCCTGATATAAGATGAATGCGTCATAATTTCCGGTATTATTATCCATAAATTCGATTTGCGCATCAACCACTTTCAGGAAAAATTTGGTTTGTGATTCTGCAAATATTTCAAATTTACCTTGGCCGGTAGCTTGGGTCATTAGTTTTCCGTCTTCTAAGGTGACTGATATTTCGAAATTGGGTGCAATTTCATAAACGCCTACGTACTTTTCCATTATTTCAGTACGCAGCTGGATTTCTTTACGTACGGGGATTGGTTTAGCTGTTTTTATTCCTGTGGTTTTGTTGATTCGATTTGTAAAGCTAGCTTCCACCTGACCTTCAGTTTCTTTAAATTGTATGGAGGCGAAGCTATTGTCGAAAAAGAATATATTCTTTTTGAATGGGAATATTTTGAATCTACTACCTCCTGTTAATTGACTGTATAGTTGATTGTTTTCAAGTGTAATGATTCTTGAGGTACCGTCTGTGAAATCGTATATACCTACTAATTTTTCCAGATCAGAGTGATTAACAGCGATCAAATCCTTGGTTTCGGGATATGGTTTTTCAATGGCTATGGCTGCTATTCTGGTTGATACGGATTCTGTTTCGCTACAATCACAATTTGCGTAAATAGCTACAAAAACATCTTCTTCTGGTAGATAAATAGCATTTGTGGAATACCCAAAAATACCACCTGAGTGTTCAATTGTGGGACTACCATTAATTTCGTTTAGTCCCCATCCGTAACCATAATTAATTTTCTCACCATTATTCAAGGCATGATTGGTGAAGGCTAGTTCTATCGATTCTTGTTTGACAAGTTTGTGGGTTCGAATGGCTCTATTCCAGATGAATAGATCTTTTACGGTTGACATTAAGGACCCTGCTGCATAAGGTTGTGTCAGGCTGAGGTATTCCGCGTTGGCGTATACTTCATTTTTTTGATAGCCATAGGCTCTTTTTTTGATAATTTCTGACTGGCTCCCATACCGAGATGATTGCATGTCGAGGGGTTTGAAAATATTTTGTTCAACAAATTCTTCATAGGTTTGGCCTGAAGCTTTTTCTATGATATACCCCAAGATAAAGTAAGCGGAATTATTGTACTGCCATTTTTCACCGGGTACGAAATCCATAGGTTCGTTTTTAAAAAAGTCGATAAGTTCCTTTGGTTGTAGATCCTTTCGCCAGATTGGCATCCAGCTTTCCATTGATGTATAACTTTTGATTCCAGAAGTATGGGTTAGCAAATGATGAATACTTATGTGGTGGCCATCGGTTGGGTAGTCCTTTATGAATTTTGTGATATCATCATCTAAGTTTAATTTTCCTTGTTCCATCAGCATGAGAATGGAAACTGCGGTAAACTGTTTTGTAATAGATGCGATTTCAAAAACCATATCCGTTTCCATAGGAACATCTAGTTCCATATTGGCCATACCAAAAGCTTTGTGATAGATTATATCACCCTTTTTAGCAACTAAGACAGTTGCTCCGGGAATATCAGAAGAGAATTGCTGTTCGAGCATTTGATCGAATTGTTCTTCCCATGTTTGGGAGATTCCGATACAAGAGAATAGCAGGAATAGTAGAATAGATGATACAATACTTTTCAGGTAATTCATAAGGTTATTTTAGCAAAAAAATAATTGTCTATGTTTTGTTTAGAAGGGAGAGCCTCCCTTATGGTCAGCTACGGCCTGTGATTATTTAATACGAGTGGCGATTTTTTCACTCTCCATAAATCCGTCTAACAGTTCGATTTGATTGACTGTATTGGTTGAATCGGTCAAAAACCGGAGGGAGGCATCTACATCTTCCATATAAAATTGATGTGATGATTGTGGGACTATAAACACTTTTTGATTACCCATTAAGACATATAGGCTGTCATTGGATATCAGGACGTCAAAAACTACGTTATCATTCAGCGAATAGGTACCCAAGAATTTTCTTAAAATGGACTTGTCGATATCAAATGGTTCTCTTAGTAGTGGACGTTTATATTCTTTTTCGTCCAGTATGGCTTGTATGCTACCCGATATTTCGGATGCCACAGGGTGCCTCCGATTGCTTAGTATAATTATCGTGGTATTATCTTTTACATTATTCATTAATGAGTAGCTAAACCCATCATTTTTTGTGTAGCCATCTATATACAGATCAGTTGGGTTAGCGTTCAATATTTTTAGCAGATCGCCTGCCGTGGATTTTAACCCTTTACTACGAAATGCTTCTTTCTGGTCGTTGGGTACCCACTTAACTAATTCCAGGCCTTTACCTCGGTAGTTATGGTATTGATATCCGACAGCGCATAATGAATCTGCTTTTTGAAAATAAGTATTGTCCAAACCTAAGTTCTTACTGTAAGTTTCGATATTCTCTTGATAGCTTTTGTTACTAATATTTTCAATTAGTATTTCTAAGGAGTTATTATCAAAGGCAGTTGGTTGTTGGATGAGGTCTTCTATTGTGCTATCTGAGTCAATTGAGATTAGGTATTCAGATAATTTGGTTGAAGGTTTTATTTTTTGGTCTT
The DNA here is from genome assembly GCA_013214265.1 of Saprospiraceae bacterium. Classification (GTDB taxonomy): domain Bacteria; phylum Bacteroidota; class Bacteroidia; order Chitinophagales; family Saprospiraceae; genus DT-110. The sequence goes on from JABSSK010000318.1 coordinate 4,125, forward strand.
TGAGTATGCCAATTAGCACTTGGGTCGAGATCGGTCTACCTATTTCTCCAATGTTGAAAGCTGTGGAACTTGAAAAGGGAATACTATTTTCATAATCAGCTAATCCGAAACTTTGATTGAAGATGGTTTTACCATTTTGCGCAACAAGAACTGTTCCGCTGAATCGATTCAATATCAGATATCTATTAGCGAGTTCATTTATTTGCTCGCGTTTAGATTTTTCAAGACTGGTGTCAATTATTTTACTGTCGTTGGTACACGCTGAAAAGGCAGTTAAAATAATCAGGCTTTTAATAATTTTTTTCTTCACTTGTCTTAGATTAAGGAGGTACAAATTGGAATACATGTCTAGAGGCCTGATGAAATCACTACCTTTATTTAGTGGGTATTTACTTGTTTTGAGTCTCCCTAGTTATCAGGATCGGGATACAAAATATAAAGGCGATTTACCAACGGACTAGTTGAATTGTGGTTTTATTTTAAATTAGTGATTTACCGGATAAAGAATGCCTCAGGCTTATTAGTTAGGATTTAAAGATTTTTTCTATTTTAGAGAGTATGAAAAAAGTACTTCTTTTTTTAGTATTGGTATTTATGGGTGTCTCTTCGGTCAATAGCCAAACGCAAGTATACGAGCTAAGGGTTTATGAATTAACATTTTTCCGATCTGCTGATCTGTTACATTCTTATTTTGAGAAGGCGCTCATTCCGGCTCTGAATCGTCAAGGTGCAAAAAATATTGGGGTATTTGAAGAAATGGGAATGCCATTACCTCATAAAATATATTTACTTGTACCTCATAAAGATATACTCACTTTTCAGGAGAGCGAACGAAATTTGTTTGCTGACGCTGAATATATGGAGGCTGCCGATTTTTATCTGAATGCGGATCAGGCTACCGTACCTTTTACAAGCATCAGTACAAGTCTGATTCATAGTACTCAAGAGTTTCCGGAACTGCAAGTGCCCGATAATGCGGGGGTCTATGAACTCAGAATTTACGAAAGTCATCACGAAGGGGCTTTGAAAAATAAGTTAAGGATGTTCGAGGAGGAGTTTGCTATTTTTGACGATGCGGGTTTACCGATGGTGTTCTATGGTAAGAATATTTCTGGCCCCCAAATGCTCTGCCTAACATATATGTTGGCAAGTACGGATCTGGCTGCTAACAAGACTGGCTGGTCGAACTTCATCAAACATCCAGCATGGAAAGAGTTAGCTTCCAAGGCGGAGTATAAGGGTAATATGACGGAAATCACTCGTATTTACCTTAAAGCTTTAGATTATTCGCAGATTTGATCTTATTGTAGATCTTAGAGGTTACATTGTCT
>JABSSK010000319.1 GCA_013214265.1 Saprospiraceae bacterium
GGAGGAAGCTGCGCGCCAAGCCGCAGAGAATGATGTGCATATTCTGGGTATTTCATCTCTGGCAGCAGGCCACAAAACATTAGTACCACAAACAATCGCAGCATTAGAAGCCTTAGGTCGGGAAGATATTATGGTCGTGGTTGGAGGGGTTATTCCTGCCCAGGATTACCAATACCTATTTGACCAAGGCGTTGTAGGTGTGTTCGGGCCGGGGACCCAGATAGCCCATGCTGCTGCTCAAATTTTAGAAGTACTATTAGCAGAAGTAGAAGCGTAAACATTGGTTATGATTTTAGTTCTTGTTTAATAATTGGATATGTGACTGTCAGTTAGGCACGTATTTCTTCTTGTTGAAGATTCGATAAAAGGCTTGGTTTCACTTCGGGAGCGAAAATATTACCTCCTTTTTGATCATCGAATACATCAAGTTCCATCTCTTTAGCTAGGTACTTAGCTAAGTCGCCCATATGGCGAGCAAACTGCTCGTCCTTGTCTTGAGCCATGAAATGATCAATAACGCCAATCCGTATTAATTCAAGCGGATCTCGCATTTGTAACATGTCCCGCTGGCTTAACTTATCAGCATCCACACCTTCTTGGCGCAGGCGGCGGCGAAGTCCAGCTACAGAATATCCCAATATACTGGCTCGATAGTGCCACCAGTTTTCAGCAGAGCCTTGATTCCTCTTACAGTACAAATGTAAATGCCGTGAACTACTCGCCTCCTGGCAGGATACCATGCTCATAGCTTTCGTTAATTCGACCAAATTGGTTAATTGTTCTTTACTAAAAGCGAGAGTTCTCCCTGCGTCTTCCGCAGCACGCAGAAATAAGGCTACTTTTCGCTTATACTTACTGGAAACACGTAAAGCAATGTTTTTGGCTAAAGCCAGCGACAGGTAATAATCTTTAATGATTGAATGGTTTACTCCCTTTCTTGGCGCATAATCTTGCATGCGAATGGGACCTCGTAGGCCATCCGGGAATTCATAAACATCATTTAACCACTTGCGGACTGCGGTACCATAATGCTGTTCGGGTAAGGCTAAAGCTTGATACAGGTCAGTTGCTCTTACAACCCTTGTTCCTTTTTTGCTAACCAATACTTTGAGATCCATTACTTTAAGTTTTAATACACCCCAAATATACACAATTTGTTTTATAAAACAAATTGTGTGGAAATAAATGTTTTAATAACCTTTGTGTACCGTTAGTTGATGCCTTCTCTCCTGTAAGTCGATTAGGTATAAACCTAGTGATATCCCTCCGATTAAATGTATGGCGGTTCGGGATAGGGGTTTACACTTCTTCTGTACTGTAAGAATAGGAAATCGTCGGAGGGTATACACTGATTATGTTCCTAGGCACATCCGCCTTCAGTGACCATAAGATGAGCGACATTGGATAATATTCAACTTTTTAAGCTGTTGTCATCTAGGCCATACAACCTGGATGCTAAAGGATCTTAGTATTCGCTTTCCATGTAGAATAAATCAGAAGCGATACCATCAGCAAGGATACGCCCAGCTTTGGTGAGTCCGTAGGTTGTTCCTCGTACCCACATTTTTTCAGCCTTAAGGTGTTTTTTTACTTCCAGCAAAAAATGGTCACGAAATCGTGAGGTCATCTGGGCTGTATCCACCCCCCATTTAGTACGAAGACCAGTCATAACATACTCGTTATATCGAACAGTTGGGGTGATTTTTTCCTGATCGTAAATGGATGTTGGAAAGCGTTGGTGATTTGTGTGCTGGAGTTCCCGAATATAGGTGGCATTATTGGCTTTAGTCCACTGCCGATTGTTGCCATCAAAAGAATGAGCCGAAGGTCCGATACCTAAATATGGTTTTCCTTGCCAATATGAAGTGTTATGAACAGCATAAGCATTGGAACGGGCAAAGTTTGAAATTTCGTACTGCTCGAAACCATGGGTTTCGGCTTCTTTGATCAAGAGGTCGAATTGTTTGGAGGCTTGTCGTTCGTCGACGGGTTTTTGTTTTCCTGTTCTGATGAAGTGATCAAGAGCAGTACGTGGCTCAACAGTAAGGCAATAAGCGGATAAATGATTGATGCCAGTCCCAAAAGCAATTTTTAGGTTTTCGTACCATTGATCATTACTCGTGGTAGGGCTTCCGTAAATCAGGTCGATAGTGAGGTTGGTAAAACCAGCTTGTAATGCATAATCAATACATTTTTTAGCTTCTTCTTGATTATGTGCCCTATTCATGTAAGCCAAGTCAGTATCAAAAAAGGATTGTACCCCGATGCTAAGCCGATTGATAGGCGTCTGACGGAGGAGTGCAATTTTTTTAGGACTCAAATCATCAGGGTTAGCTTCCAAGGTGATCTCAGCTTTTTGATCCACATCATAAATATCATAGATAGCTTTAAAAATGTTTTCTATTTGTGCAAGCGTCAATAAAGAAGGTGTCCCACCTCCAAAATAAATAGAATGCAGATGATTTGATGGTAGATAGTCATTACGGAGGTAGATCTCCTTGATAATCATATCTACCATTTGATCCTGCTGATTGCGGGTAGTTGAAAAATGAAAATTACAGTAATGACATGCTTGCTTGCAAAATGGAATGTGAATATATATACCTGACATAAGTTATTCGTTCAATAAAAAACAGATCGAACTGATTAAGGTTTTTTTGGTTCTTGCAGAGGATATGAAAAATATTCTTTTTTTGGTTATCGGGGTTACAATTTTCTTTTTGCTGCCGCAAAAAGCATTTGCACAGTCTATGTACCTATGGGAAATTGACGCTGATTTTGTTGTCAAAGAAAAAAAGAGGGTTAGCGTATTTTCTGATTCGGTTGCGCTCATGAATGCGCTTGATGAATATGTCAAAGAACTTCGGAATGATGGTTTTCTGGTTGCTTCCATTGATACCATTCGAATTGTAGATTCTCTTTGGCGGGTATCTTTATTCCGTGGCCCTCAGTTTCAATGGGGTGATATTGCTTTTACAGGAGCTACGGCTTCAGTTAGAAATTATGCAAGCCAAAAAGTGAAAAAATGGATTTCTCGTTCCGTTCAGCTTCAGGCATTAAATCGCTTGCAAGACGAATTGGTTCTGCAAATGGCTAATACAGGCTATCCTTTTGCGCAAGCAGAACGTATACTATCCGTATCCGATGATCAACAAGTTCTTGCGGAAGTGATATTAGAAACGGGAGGGTCTTATGTCTTTGATTCCCTTTATGTAAAAGGAGATACTCGGATCAATCATGATTTTCTGAAGCAATATCTCCATTTTGAAGTTGGCCAACGTTTTGATTATAGTCGGATTCAGGATATACCTCGAAGAATACAGGAACTGCCCTTTGTGAAACTCACTCAGCCACCTAATGTAGTTTTTGAACAAGGAAAATATGCCCTACAATTAGAAGTAGAACCAGAGCGCGCAAGTCGATTCGACTTTCTCATCGGCGTTTTACCTAATAGTCCGACTACCAACCGACTCTTGATCACGGGTGATCTGGAGGCCGATTTTTTGAATGCCTTCGGTCGAGGTGAACACTTGTACATCTCTTTTGAACGATTAAGACCGGAAACTCAAGACCTGCAAGTTTCTGCGATGATTCCATACTTGTTTCAGCTCCCTTTCGGTGTTGAGGGAACATTCTCAGTTTATCGTCGCGACTCCTCTTTTTTAAATGTTGATCTAACGGCTGGGTTACAATACGAATGGGATCCTGGTTTTAAAGGACGTATACATTTAGCCCAGAGCAATACTAATTTGCTAGCCGTAGATACCGCTCTGATTACCTCTTCCAACACCCTTCCCGATCAACTCGATACACGGCAGTCTTCTGTTGAATTAGGAATCGAAATAAATCAGTTGGATTACAGATTTAACCCCCGTAAAGGTTATATGGCTAAGGTTTCGGCGACAGCGGGATTACGCAACATTTTGCTCAATAATGATATAGAAGAAACAGATGCTGTAGTCTTATACGATGCTTTAGAAAGAGAATCAGCAATGTTCCAGTTGCATTCTCTCGTCGCTTGTTTCATACCAGTTTTTCAACGAAGTACAATCCGAATGTCCACTGATCTAGGGTTTAAATGGAGCAGAGGTGGTATACTGAGAAATGAACAGTTCCGACTTGGGGGTAACCGACTATTGAGGGGGTTTGATGAGGAGTTCTTCTTTGCGACATCATATGCGGTCAGTTCGGCTGAGTATCGGTTTTTATTGGACCGCAATGCTTTTCTGTTTGCTTTTGGAGATTATGCATGGGTTGAAAATAATCAATTTAAAACCGGTGAAACGGTGGATTTTCCATATGGATTCGGAGCTGGAATTACCTTCGAAACGTCTTCAGGGTTATTTACATTAAGCTTAGCATCAGGTGGGCAACGAGGGCAGCCACTGGATCTCTCTGCACCGAAAGTACATTTAGGGTTTCAAAGTCTATTCTAAGCATTACCCAAAAAAAGAGCCCTTACCCCAAGGAATGGGATAAGGGCTTAGTGTTTACAATATATATTATGGATTCGTTTTGTTTAAACGGTGCCACTCTTTTGTGATTCCATCGTAGCTTATCCGAACCAGATAAAGACCCTGACTCGAATTACTCAAATCTATTTCACCCCTTAGTGTACCTGGTACAAAGTCGTGGGTACGAACTATACGACCTGCCGAATTAAATACGTCAACGCGTATTGGTTTTTTATTCAGTGCAGTGTTGAATTCTACTTGAACACGACCATTGGTGGGATTAGGAAAAATTTGAACATCCTTATGAGACCGAATACAATCCGTTACTTCGAATCTTACTCCATCTACATCTAATAGCGCACAGATGTCACCTCCTCCTTGTTTTAATAAGCCTAAAACATCAGCAGCACGGGTTTCACCAAACTCAACAATATCTAAATCCAATGAGCTGGGATCATAAATCAACATGTGAATGCGATATATACCACGTTCGTTTACAATAAACTCTGGACTACCATTAAAATCAATAATAGTGAGGTCATCACCCTGAGTAAGTACGTATTGCACTCGGTATAAACTACTTGGTAATAAAGCTAGTTTTTTAACCCTAGCTGATAGTACTGCTCCATCATCTGAACATTTAATCGGCTCAGCTTTAAGTTGACCAACCGAACCTCCACAACAGAATTCAATATCAAAAGGTGCACCGGCTACATCAAGACTAGCACAAATGTCGCCACCACCTTGAATCAGTAATGCATTAACATCAAAACCTGTTGTCTTACCTAAATCGATAATACCTAAGTCTAATGTTTCTGGATTATAAACCAAGTTGTGGATGGTGAATCGTCCTTCTTCTTCCACGGTAAATTCAGGCGTTTCACTTACAGCTTCGATCACCAGGTTTGTACCCGAAGTGAGTACAAAAATAGAGGAATACCTTGTTGGAACGATTCCTTCTTCTTTTACATTCGCCACCAAT
>JABSSK010000032.1 GCA_013214265.1 Saprospiraceae bacterium
ACAACCAACAAGAACGAAATACCGCACGCAGCAGAAAGGCCGTAACCATGGCTTGGCGCACCGAGGTAACAAAATATCGTTTGGAAGCTTTGGCTTAAAAACAATGGACGGTGGTCGTATAACTAACCGTCAAATTGAAGCTGCACGTATTGCCATGACCCGCTACATGAAACGGGAAGGTAAAACATGGATTCGCATCTTTCCAGACAAACCCATTACAGCCAAACCACAAGAGGTACGGATGGGTAAAGGTAAAGGTGCTTTGGATCATTACGTAGCTGAAATTAAACCAGGACGAGTATTATTCGAATTGGATGGTGTCTCTATGGAGATTGCACAGGAAGCTTTGCGCTTAGCTGCACAAAAACTACCGGTTCGCTGTAAGTTTGTGATTCGTCCGGATTACGCTGGGTAAGTAAGAAACGACAGACATTAAGTCCGTGCAACGGGCTCCAATCTGTACGTGGATACCATATATTTTTAGACCATTTAATTATCCAACATCATGGCAACCAAGAAATACCTGGAATTACAGGAGTATTCAGATGCCGATTTACAAAGCGAGTTGGATCAAACTGAATCGCAGTTTCAAAAGCTGAAGTTTGATCACGCCATCAAAGGACTTGAGAATCCACTTGTTCTTAGAGAAGTACGGCGGGATATCGCTCGTTTGAAAGGTGAAATTCGTCGTAGGGAGCTGGCTAACGCAGATGCAGAATCCATTGCTAACCGCTCTAAGAAGAGAGAGAGAAGACGACGTAAAAAATAGTTTCGCAAAACGCGCAGCAGGCTGGTATCCTTGTCAGAACCACTGCGGCTTGCAAATCAAACAACATGGCAGAAAGAAATTTAAGAAAAACCAGAACCGGGGTTGTTTCAAGTAACAAAATGGACAAGACGATTACGGTCGTTGTAGAACGACGTCTTCGCCACCCGATCTATGGAAAATTCGTAAAGAAGACCAACAAATTTGTTGCTCATGATGAGCAGAACACCTGTAATGAAGGGGATACTGTTCGTATCATGGAAACGCGCCCGCTCAGCAAGCGCAAGCGTTGGCGATTGGTTGAAATTCTTGAAAGAGCTAAATAAATTTGCAGATTTACGATTTGTTCCGTGGTTTGAACTACGGCCAAATCCTCTAAAAAATAGGCGTCATGATCCAGCAAGAATCCCGTTTACGTGTAGCGGATAACAGTGGTGCAAAGGAAGTCTTATGTATTCGCGTTTTGGGCGGTTCCAAACGTCGATACGCCTCCGTTGGTGATACCATTGTTGTCTCGGTGAAAGACACGTCACCAGGTGGTATCAAAAAAGGTTCGGTCTCCAAAGCCGTAATCGTTAGAACTAAAAAAGAAATTCGTCGTCGAGATGGTTCTTACATCCGTTTTGATGACAATGCTTGTGTATTATTAAACAATGCGGATGAGCCCAGAGGAACTCGGATCTTTGGACCGGTTGCTCGTGAGCTACGCGAACGCGAATACATGCGTATCGTGTCGCTGGCACCTGAAGTGTTGTAAAACTATAAACTTACAGCTCCGGTCGGAAATCGGATGCTGGTCTAATAAGCTAATCATGGCTAATAATAAGAAAACGCAGAAGCGGTTCGCTCCCAAGTTGAAAATCAAAAAGGGAGACAAAGTGGTGGTTATTTCCGGAGCTTACAAAGATCTGGATAAGTCAAGAGAAGTACTGGAAGTATTTCCTGATAAAAACCGAGCTATCGTTGATCAGGTGAATATGGTTAAAAAGCATATGAAGCCTACTCCCGATAGTCAGGGTGGGATCCAAGAAGTTCCTGCCTCCATACACATTTCCAACCTCATGCTGGTAGATCCTAAAAACGGAGAACCCACACGAGTAGGACGTAAAGTGGATGAAAACGGTAAAATCGTTCGCTATTCTAAAAAATCAGGAGAAATCATCAAATAATGAGCTACGTACCAAGACTTCATAAAAAATACCAGGAAGAAGTGGTTCCTGCTCTCATGGAGCAGTTCCAGTACAGTTCAGTAATGGAAGTGCCACGCCTCGTAAAAATCAGCCTCAACCAAGGAATTGGTGATGCTACACAAGATAAAAAGTTGGTCGAAACGGCCATCAATGAAATGTCAATGATTGCTGGGCAAAAAGCAGTACCTACTCGCGCTCGTAAGTCAATCTCTAACTTTAAACTTCGGGATGGAATGACCATTGGTGCACGTACAACCTTGCGCCGAGTACGTATGTATGATTTCCTCGACCGACTGATTTCAGTTGCTTTACCTCGTGTACGCGACTTTCGTGGCATCAACGACAAAAGCTTTGACGGCCGTGGTAACTATTCTATGGGTATCACGGAACATATCATTTTTCCAGAAATCGACCTAGACAAGGTTAATCGGATTACAGGTATGGACATTACTTTTGTTACTACTGCCAAAACAGATGCAGAAGCCTTAGCCCTACTGAAAGGTTTGGGTATGCCGTTTAAAAATCAAAATAAATAATCATACACCATGGCCAGAAAATCAGTCATAGCACGTGAAAAGAAAAGAGAGCGTATGGTAAAAAAGTACGCTGAATTTCGCAAGCAGCTCAAAGAAGAAGGTCGCTGGGACGAACTGGATAAGCTGCCTCTCAACTCTAATCCTATTCGCCTGCACAACCGCTGCAAGCTGACCGGCCGTCCTAAAGGATACATGCGTCAGTTTGGTATTTGCCGGGTTAAGTTCCGCCAAATGGCACTGGAAGGAAAGATTCCAGGTGTTACTAAAGCAAGTTGGTAAGAAAAAATTTATAAACCGTTGGTCAGGTTCTGAATTTCTTTCGGAAAACCGGTCGACGCAATCCATTTAATAATGGCAGTCAATGATCCTATTGCAGATTTCCTGACTCGTTTGCGTAATGCGCAGCAAGCTGGACATCGCATTGTTGAAATTCCTGCTTCTAAGTTGAAGAAGTCAATTACCGAAATCTTATACAATCAGGGTTATATCCTGAAGTATGTTTTCGATGATGAAGCAGGTAAAGGTGGACAAGGTGTTATCAAGATCGCACTTAAATATGATCCGGCAACCAAAAAGCCGGTTATTCGTGAACTTGGGCGTATTAGTAAGCCCGGTTTACGTAAATACGCGAAAGCTGATGATCTGCCCAGAATTATCAATGGCTTGGGTATTGCAATTGTATCCACTTCTCGTGGGGTAATGACCGATAAACAAGCACGTTCTGAGCATATCGGTGGTGAATTGTTGTGCTACGTTTATTAATAACCATCTCCAAAACGCAAAAAAATGTCAAGGATAGGAAAAGCTCCAATCACATTGCCCAAAGGAGTTGAAGTGAATGTAAGCAAGGGTAACTTGGTTACAGTCAAAGGCCCTAAAGGCGAACTGAGTCAACAAATTGATCCCGATTTGGGCATCAACATCGAAGATGGTGAGTTGGTTGTAACACGCCCAACTGATCAAAAACGCCACCGCTCTGTGCACGGGTTATCCCGCTCATTACTGAACAACATAATCGTAGGTGTTTCGAAAGGGTATGTTCGTGAACTGGAATTGGTAGGTGTAGGTTATCGTGCCGCTAATACTGGACAATTACTTGAATTAACAATCGGATATTCTCACCCCGTTTTCTTCATGTTACCCGCTGAGGTAAAAGTAGAAACCAAAATGGAGAAAGGTAAACCTCCAGTGGTACGTTTGGAAAGTAATGACAAACAGCTCATTGGGCTGGTCGCGTCCAAAATCCGTGCCTTCCGTAAGCCTGAGCCTTACAAAGGAAAAGGTATCAAGTATGTAGGTGAAATCATCCGTCGTAAGGAAGGTAAATCTGCAGGTAAGTAACCCGTATGTTCTCTTAAACTGCTCACCTTTGTGGGTAAGTATTAGAACGGTCATTCATATATTTTGGGTCTTGGGATTTCCCTGGCGGATTTCACTAAGGCCAACAAACTAAACGAGCATGAAGTTTTCAAAAACGAAACGTCGGAAGAAAATTCACGGTCGGGTACGCCAAAGAATCAAAGGTACAGCCCAAAGACCACGTTTGAATATCTTTCGGAGCAACAAATATATCTACGGTCAATTGATCGATGATGTACAAGGGGTTACCCTTGCTTCCGCTTCTTCATTAGAAGCAACTGTTACACAGGATGGAAATAAAGTTAATCAGGCTAGTGCTACCGGTAAGTTGTTAGCTGAACGGGCTAAGGCCGCAAATATTGAAACGGTTATTTTCGATCGTGGTGGTTATCTCTATCATGGACGTGTCAAAGCTTTTGCTGATGGCGCACGCGAAGGTGGCTTGAATTTCTAAATATTAACCCGATAGTATAATGGCTAAAAGAAACTCCAATAGGGTCAAACCAACCGAAACGGAATTGAAGGAAAAGCTGGTTCAGCTCAACCGTGTTGCTAAGGTAACCAAAGGTGGTCGTACCTTCAGCTTCGCAGCTATCGTGGTTGTGGGCGATGGCAATGGTACCGTAGGTCACGGCTTAGGCAAAGCTAGAGATGTATCTGAAGCAATTGCAAAAGCAGTTGACGATGCTAAGAAGAACCTAATCAAGGTGCCTATTTATAAAGGTACTATCCCACACGCAATCAAAGGTAAATACAAAGCAGGTAAGGTGCTGATCAAACCCGCTTCTGATGGTACTGGTGTTATTGCTGGGGGTGCTATGCGTGCCGTCCTGGAGAGTGCTGGTGTACAAAATGTACTGGCAAAATCCCAAGGTTCACCTAACCCTCACAACGTGGTGAAAGCAACGATTTCAGCTCTAGCTAATCTGCGTGACCCACAAATGGTTGCTAGAACACGAAATATTTCTTTGGATAAATTGTTTAACGGCTAAGAAAACAGCAACTCCAATTGCCGTTTTGAGCCGAAAATTGATAGTAATGGCCAAAGTGAAAATAACACAGGTGAAAAGCCAGATCGATCGTCCACAAAAACAAAAAGACACCCTACGAGCTATAGGTCTCAGAAAGGTGAACCAGTCCGTCGTTAAAGAAGTAACGCCACAACTGGAAGGCATGATCAAAAAAGTGGATCACCTGATCAAAGTAGAAGAAGCATAAGCTTTGTTAAAAAAATACGGGTACTTGTCCACAGATAAATGGATTATAGTATCTTTATCGTTGGAGCATTTAAAAAATTGCGATCATGAAATTGCATAACCTCAAGCCTGCTGCGGGCTCAGTTAAAGGACGCAAGCGTATTGCACGTGGCCAGGGATCTGGTCGAGGTGGAACGTCAACTCGCGGGCACAAAGGGGCAAAATCCCGTTCAGGCTATAAAACCAAACGCAACTTCGAAGGTGGTCAGATGCCTTTGCAAATGCGTTTGCCAAAATTTGGTTTTAAAAACCCTAATCGAGTTACTCACGTTCCCCTGAATTTAGAACAAATTCAGATGATTGTCGAGAAGTATAATGTGAATAAGATCGACCACGAAGTTTTGCGTAAGCTCGGCATCGTTCGCCGTCGTGATACCATTAAATTGTTAGGGCGTGGCGAAATCGCTACCAAAGTTGATCTTACTGTAAATGCCGCTTCTGCATCGGCTAAAGAAGCTATCGAGAAGGCAGGCGGAAGTGTTAATCTCGTATAAAACCGTAACATGAAGAAGTTCATCACTACACTTCAGAATATTTGGAGTATTAAGGAACTGCGTAACCGGATCATATTTACCTTAGGTATTCTTTTGGTATATCGCTTGGGTAGCTATATCGTCTTACCAGGTGTTTTACCTGCAGTATTGAAAGCACAAACGGCTAACAACTCGAATGACCTGCTGAGTCTGATCAACGCATTTACCGGTGGTGCCTTCTCCAATGCAGCCGTATTTGCCCTTGGTATTATGCCGTATATCACGGCTTCTATCATTATTCAGCTTCTTGGATTCGCTGTACCTTATTTTCAGCGTCTACAACAAAAAGAAGGGGAGTCAGGCCGAAAGAAAATAGGCCAAATAACGCGTCTGCTGACTGTTGCCATTACACTGGTACAGGGTGGGGGATACCTTACATATGTCAATACAATGGGAGCGGTTGACCCGTCTATTCCTCAAGGGATATTCTGGTTTTCCAATATTATCATTCTATCCGCAGGCACTATATTTGCCATGTGGTTAGGTGAGCGAATCACTGACCGCGGAATTGGTAATGGTGTATCCCTACTGATCACGGTCGGAATCATCGCCACACTACCTCAGGCGCTGGCCTTCGAATTCCAGTCTCAAATTGGTAACGGACGGTTGCTGGTTTTTGTCTTGGAGATGGCTATGCTGTTCGGTATTGTTATGGCTACGGTGCTTATCGTACAGGGTGTCCGTCGCATTCCTATACAATTCGCTAAACGAATGGTTGGACGCGGATCTAGTAGCCTGCCGCAAGCAGGTGTACGTGACTACATTCCATTAAAAGTGAATGCATCAGGAGTAATGCCTATCATTTTTGCGCAAGCATTAATGTTCTTACCCGCTACTATCGCTCAATTCGCTTCTCAGGATGGTAGTGTACAAGCTAGTCCTATCTTGCGCGCATTGAACGATCCGTTTACTGCACCCTACAACGTTATCTACTTTTTTCTGGTCGTTATCTTTACTTACGTGTATACCGCATTGCTGGTAAATCCGCAAAACTATGCGGATTACCTGAAACGCCAGAATGCATTTATACCAGGAATTAAGCCCGGGAAGCCTACTGCTGATTTTATTGATGCGGTAACTAGCCGGATTACACTGCCTGGTTCAATATTCCTAGGTATTATTTCAATCCTGCCTGCTTTTGCTGTAGCATTTGGTGTTAACCGTGTTTTTGCTATGTTCTTTGGGGGAACATCCCTATTGATCTTAGTAGCGGTAGTGTTGGATACCTTGCAACAAATTGAAAGTCATTTGCTAATGCGCCGATACGACGGTTTAGTCAAATCTGGTCGTTTACAAGGACGAAGCCGTGTTCAGGGTATTGGAGCTGGGATGTAATGTCTGTAGTCGTTTTGCAAATCATCCGATTGGATGAACGGATACATAAAATAATAGGTCTTTTGGCCTGATCGTATATGAGACGCCAGCACATGATGCTGGGGTCTCATATTGCGTAAATGAATTAGCCTTCAACCTTCTGTCATACTTTAGGGTTGACATAGAAAATGAATCATCATGATTTACTACAAGACGGAAGAAGAAATTGAGTTTATCCGCCAAAGTTGCTTGCTCGTATGTAAAGCACTTGCTGAAGTAGGTCGTCAAATAAGGCCAGGTATATCGGGAAAGGAAATTGATGAAACCGCTGAGACGGTTATACGAGACCATGGCGCCAAACCTGGCTTCAAAGGCCTTTATGGTTTTCCAGCTACCCTGTGTGTATCCGTAAATGAGCATGTGGTTCATGGTATTCCTACAGGTGACCAAGTTTTTGCTGATGGGGATATCGTTTCGGTTGATTGCGGTGTCTTCATGAATGGATTTTTTGGAGATTCAGCGTTTACGTTTCCCCTAGGAGATGTTTCCGAAGAAGTTATGGAGCTTTGTCGGGTAACCAATACGTCTCTCTATTTAGGCATTGAGCAGGCTATTGCAGGCAATCGATTGGGGGATATCGGTTTTGCTATCCAAAATTATGTAGAAAAAGAACATGGCTACGGTGTTGTACGGGATCTTGTAGGGCATGGTATTGGTCGAGAGTTGCACGAAGATCCGCAAGTACAAAACTTTGGGAAACGAGGTAGAGGGGTTAAACTCAAAGAAGGTTTGACGATTGCTATCGAACCAATGGTCAACTTGGGCCGCAAAGAGGTATGGACATCAAAAGATGGATGGACTGTAAAAGCAAAGGATCTAAAGCCTTCTGCTCATTATGAGCATACTGTGGCGGTAGCTAAGGGGGAAGCAATGATTTTATCCGATCATCAGCTCATTGTGGATGCCATCGCGGGTAACCCAAATGTAAAGCCAGTAGGTGTAAAGGCAGTGAATGCCTAGAAGAATTTAGTTTTGAATGCCTTTATGAGGATTTTTGAATATTTTTGTCTATCTTTGCACTCCGAAAAACGAATTATGTCAAAGAAAAATTTGATCAAACAGGACGGTATTATTGAAGAAGCATTATCGAATGCCATGTTTCGTGTACGTCTTGAAAATGATCATGAAATTGTTGCTACGATCTCAGGTAAAATGCGGATGAATTACATTAGAATTCTCCCAGGTGATAAAGTGGCTGTTGAGATGTCACCTTACGATCTTACTCGAGGGCGTATCACATACCGATACAAATAAGACTAAATTCTTTTAAGCAGATTTTGCACGAAAAGTGAAAAAGACTGCAATACTTCATAAAATCAGGGATTTCCATGTGCCCGCTCACTAGCTCATGATGGCACTACCCACAAAAAGAGTACAATGAAAGTAAGAGCATCCGTAAAAAAACGTTCTGCAGATTGCAAGATCGTTCGTCGTAAAGGCAAAGTTTACATTATCAACAAAAAGAACCCTAAGCTCAAGCAGCGTCAGGGCTAAGATTGCTCTGCAATCTTCTAAATCATAAAACAGCATATTTTATGGCTCGTATAGCAGGTGTAGATTTACCTAGAAACAAACGCGGCGTCATTAGCCTGACTTACATCTACGGTATCGGTTCAACTTCCGCTCAAGATATTTTGGCTGAAGCGGGAATTGATGAGAGTGTGAAAGTTCAAGACTGGACAGATGATAACATTCGGGAAATCTCTCGGATTGTTACGAATGATTATACAGTAGAAGGTGAATTGCGTACAGAAGTACAAACTAATATCAAGCGTTTGATGGATATTGGTTGCTACCGTGGTGTTCGCCACCGTAAAGGGTTGCCTTTACGTGGACAAAGAACACAAACCAATGCACGTACACGCAAAGGGAAGAAGAAAACAGTTGCAAACAAGAAAAAAGCAACCAAATAATCCTGTTTTCGTTCAGGTTATTAGGTTTAGCATATATTCTTCAATCTAAGAAGCATGGCTAAGGGAAAAAAAGTAAAAAAGAGAAACGTTAAGGTAGAACCAGAAGGATACGCATATATCCAGGCTACCTTTAATAATATCATTGTTACCCTGACCAATAAGCAGGGAATGGTTATTTCTTGGGGTTCTGCAGGTAAAGCTGGATTCCGCGGATCAAAAAAGAATACGCCTTATGCTGCGCAGATCGCAGCAGGCGATGCTGCCAAAGTTGCCTACGATGCTGGCATGCGCACAGCTGAGGTTTTTGTGAAAGGACCTGGCTCTGGCCGCGAAGCAGCCATTCGTGCGCTGGATTCTGCTGGAATTAAAATTACCAAAATTAAGGACGTAACACCGATCCCTCACAATGGCTGTCGTCCGCCCAAACGCAGACGAGTATAATCATTAGAAAAAAAAGAAGCAATGGCGAGATATACAGGTCCAAAAACAAAAAAATCAAGATCATTCGGTGAATCGATCTATGGTTACGATAAAGCATTCGAAAAGCGCAAATATCCTCCAGGCCAGCATGGTAATACACGCCGCCGCCGCCAAAAATCGGATTACGCGCTTCAGTTGATGGAAAAACAAAAAGCTAAGTATACTTACGGTGTACTGGAACGTCAGTTCCGTAACTTGTTCGATACAGCTAACCGTAAATCAGGCGTTACCGGTGAAATCCTTCTGAAGCTTCTAGAAGCTAGGTTGGACAATGTAGTGTATCGCTTAGGAATGGCTCCAACACGTCGCGCTGCACGCCAGTTGGTTACACACCGCCACATTACAGTAAACGGAATCGTTACGAATATTCCTTCCTGCCAGCTTCGTCCTGGTGATGTAGTTGGTGTTCGTGGAAAATCACACGGTTTACAAGTAATTGTGGATAGTATTGGTTCAAAATCAGATGTACGTAAGTACACTTGGTTAGAATTCAATACCGATAAAAAAGAAGGCATTTTCATAGAGTACCCAGAACGGGATGCAATCCCTGAAAAAATTAATGAGCAGCTGATTGTCGAGCTGTACTCTAAGTAAAATGTGCAGTATACTGTTCTCCGGTTTTGGCAGCTACGAAAGTAGCAGCCAAAACCCTGTTGTGTATCTATTGTACTATACATCCAATTTGGATAATCCCGTTTCTTTTACTTAAAGTCTTATACCATCAATATGAGCATTCTAAACTTCCAAAAGCCAGACAAGATTGTAATGCAAAAAGCCAATGACTTTGAAGGGCTTTTTGAATTCAAACCTCTGGAGCCAGGCTTCGGTCAAACGGTAGGTAACTCCCTACGTCGTGTATTACTATCCTCTCTGGAAGGCCATGCTATCTCGGCTGTGCGTATCGCCGGTGTCGAGCATGAGTTTGGAACAATTAGGGGCGTCGTTGAAGATGTGGTTGAGATTATCCTCAACTTGAAACAAGTACGCTTAAAGCAAGTACTAAGTGATGAAGAAGTAACAAACGAAAAAATTTACCTCACTATTAGTGGTAAAGAAGAATTCGTTGCCGGCGACATCGAAGCACATACTAATGTCTTCAAAGTTATGAACCCTGACCTTAAATTGTGCACCATGGAACCTTCCGTTAACCTGGAGGTGGAACTCACCGTAACTAAAGGTCGTGGCTACGTGCCTGCCGACGAAAACTTGCCCAAAGATGCACCCATCGGAGTTATTCCCGTTGATGCCATCTATACCCCCATTAAAAATGTTTCCTACCAGATTGAAAATACACGGGTAGGGCAACGAACAGACTACGAAAAGCTAACCATCGAAGTGAAAACGGATGGTACCATTCATCCAGAAGATGCCATCAAAGAAGCAAGTCGTGTTCTCATCCAGCACTTAATGCTGATCACTGATGAAAACATAACCTTCGATGATGCATCAAGCCGTGAAGACAATATCGTCGATGAGCATATCCTGCATATGCGGAAATTGCTGAAAACATCACTCGAAGATCTTGACTTATCCGTACGTGCATACAATTGCTTGAAAGCAGCTAAAATTAATACGCTGGCAGAATTGGTGCAATACGACACCCACGAGCTGCTTAAGTTCCGGAACTTTGGTAAAAAATCTTTAGTAGAAATCGAAGAACTCCTGCAAGATAAAGGTTTGACCTTCGGAATGGACCTGAGCAAATATAAGCTCGACGAAGACTAGCTCAAGGATTTATCCAGACCGCATAACTGGCCGTGTGGTCTGAATTTTATAAAAGGAACAATAACCAATTACCGAAAGGTTCGCCAGTAACCTGATAAGTAAATCTTATCCCAGCGGTATAAAGTGTTGTTCGGAATTTATGTCATAATGAGACACGGTAAGAAGTTTAATCATTTGAAGCGCAAATCTGCGCACCGTAAAGCTTTGATGCGCAATATGGCTTCTGCTCTGATCGAGCACAAACGCATTAACACCACTTTGGCTAAAGCTAAAGCACTCCGCCAGTTCATCGAGCCTATTGTTACTAAAGCAAAAGACAACTCAACTCACTCTCGTCGGATTGTTTTTAGTCAGCTACACAACAAAGTTTCTGTTACTGAACTCTTCGGACCTATCGCAGAAGCTATAGGTGACCGACCAGGAGGCTACACACGTGTAATCCGCACAGGTTTTCGTAAAAGTGATGGTGCTGAAATGGCTATGATTGAATTCGTTGACTTCAATGAAGTCTACGAAGGTGGTAAAACGAAAAATACAGGTGGTGGTCGCCGTCGTCGTCGTGGTGGTCGTAGCAAAACATCTGGAGCGCAAACGAATGCACCAGCTACCAATGTAAAGACTTCTGAAGAAGAAGAATAAGTACGATTTGGTATTTACCAATCCTATTGTAAAGGCCTTATCGACTTCGTCGGTAGGGCCTTTATCAATTTATTTTAATTGTCTTGTAGTTAGGTCATCCATTTGTGCGGATTGTCCTATATTTGTCCCAATTTATTCAGATTTAGCTAACGACTCCAAATATGAGCGAATTGAATCAAACACCAGCTGTACTTCTGCTTGAAGATGGTACCGTATTCTATGGTCAGGCATCCGGTAAAATCGGAACTACAACTGGCGAGGTATGCTTCAATACAGGTATGACAGGGTATCAGGAAATTTTTACCGATCCCTCATACTACGGCCAGATTATGGTAATGACAAATGCCCATATTGGTAATTATGGTGCCAAGAATTTGGAAGCAGAGTCTGACTCAATGAAAATTTCCGGATTGGTAACCAAAAACTTTACGATTCCTTACTCTCGTCAAATTGCCGATCACTCCATTCAAGAATACGTCCAACAAGAAGGGGTTGTCGGCATCTCTGATGTAGATACCCGCGCTATCGTACGCCATATCCGCAACAAAGGCGCAATGAACGCCATTATCTCCTCGGAAACTACAGACCTGGACGTACTCAAGAAAAAACTGGAAGCCACCCCATCCATGGATGGACTGGAATTAGCCTCGCAAGTAAGTACCAAAACCCCGTATACCTTCGGTCATGAAGATGCTGACTTTCGCGTAGCAGCTATTGACTATGGTATCAAGAAGAATATCCTGCAATGTATGGCCGATCACGATATTTTCGTGAAGGTTTTTCCTGCTCATACGTCTTTTGAGGTGTTGAAAGCTTTTAATCCTGATGGATACTTTTTATCCAACGGACCAGGTGATCCCGGTGCCATGGATTATGCAGTCGAATTGACCAAGCAAATTCTGGAAGACAATAAGCCACTCTTTGGAATTTGTCTGGGACATCAACTCTTAGCACGTGCTATTGGTATTCCAACGTATAAGATGCACCATGGTCATCGTGGAATTAACCATCCAGTAAAAAATGTATTAACGGGACATTGCGAAATCACGAGCCAGAACCATGGCTTTGGTGTTAGTCCTGAAGCGATCTATGACAACCTGGATAAGGTTGAGATAACACACGTCAATCTTAATGATGATACGATTGAAGGTATTCGGGTGAAAGGAAAACCAGCTTTTTCCGTTCAGTACCACCCCGAAGCTAGTCCGGGCCCGCATGATGCTCGGTACTTATTCCGTGACTTTGTAAAATTAATGGAGAATTAATCTACCAAAGTCTCTATCCTACTATCGCCCTTACTAAATTTCCACCTTATTGCTGTCCGAAGAAGACAACCTATTTGTTTATTAGATTTCATTAATCTTTAAACCCGATTAAAATGAGCTTGATTCTTGATGTAACTGCCCGCCAAATTTTGGACTCCCGGGGCAACCCAACAATTGAAGTAGATGTATTGACCGAGAGTGGCTTCTTGGGTCGCGCTGCTGTACCAAGTGGTGCCAGTACCGGTAAATATGAGGCGGTTGAATTACGCGATGATGATACAGCTCGCTACTTGGGCAAAGGCGTTACAAAAGCAGTTGATAATGTGAATCAGGTTATTTCTGATGAATTGCTTGGTTTGGATGTTCTTGAACAAGTATATATCGATCGCTTGCTCTTGGAACTAGATGGTACCGAAAATAAATCCAAATTAGGTGCCAATGCTATCTTAGGCGTTTCTTTAGCTGTTGCTAAGGCTGCAGCAGAAGCTACTGGGCAGCCGTTATATCGCTATCTCGGCGGTGTGAAAGCTAACACCCTCCCTGTTCCAATGATGAATATCCTTAATGGTGGATCCCACGCGGATAATTCCATCGACTTTCAGGAATTTATGGTCATGCCAGTAGGTGCTCCTACATTCTCAGAGTCTGTCCGGATGGGAGCCGAAGTATTTCATAACCTGAAAAAAGTACTAAAACAAAAAGGATACAGTACAAATGTAGGGGATGAAGGAGGATTCGCACCCAATATTAAATCGAATACAGAAGCTATCGAAACGGTATTGATGGCTATTGAAAAAGCCGGATATAAGCCCGGAGAACATTTTGTAATTGCTATGGACGCTGCGGCTTCAGAATTTTATCTGGAAGACGAAAAAGTATACCATTTCCATAAATCAACTGGCGACAAGCTCACAGCTGACGATATGGTAGCTTATTGGAAGGAATGGACGGAGAAATATCCCATCTTCTCTATCGAAGATGGTCTGCACGAAGACGACTGGTCCGCTTGGAACAAGCTGAATGCCGCTATTGGTAACCAAGTGCAGTTGGTTGGTGATGACTTATTTGTTACCAACACCAAACGACTGCAAAGAGGTATTGAGGAAAAAAGTGCCAACTCGATTCTGGTAAAAGTGAATCAAATTGGTTCATTGACTGAAACCATTGAAGCTGTTGATATGGCGCATCGGGCATCTTTTACTTCCGT
This sequence comes from Saprospiraceae bacterium, assembly GCA_013214265.1. Classification (GTDB taxonomy): domain Bacteria; phylum Bacteroidota; class Bacteroidia; order Chitinophagales; family Saprospiraceae; genus DT-110. The sequence goes on from JABSSK010000032.1 coordinate 14,244, forward strand.
AATGAGCCATCGTTCCGGAGAAACGGAGGACGTTACCATCGCCGACTTAGCCGTAGCTTTAAATACAGGCCAGATTAAAACAGGTTCCATGTCACGGTCGGATAGAGTAGCTAAGTACAATCAATTACTACGCATTGAGGAAGAATTGGCCGAAGCCGGATACTTCCCTGGAAAATCTATCTTGAAAGGATAATTACCGTAAAAGGGGGGTAGCGGTGCGCTCTATACCCCCCCTTTGGGTAAACAATCCGCATGGGTAGTTTCAGTTGTGGTGGATTTGGCTTATTTTGTGATGCAAAACCGAGCGTCGTGAAAAATAATCCAATCCAAGAGTTATTGCGCTATGTGCCAACTCCTCTCCGCAACAAATACATTCTCGCGCTAACATTGTTTTTCGCCTGGATGGTATTCATTGATAAACATGATATTTTGACTCAGTTCCAATTACAACGAACCGTAAAACAATTGGAGGAGGAGAAAGATATGTACTCCCAGCAAATTGAGCAAGTGGAACAGGACCGACTCGATCTGGAAGTAAATAAAGAAAAAATTGCCCGGGAAAAATACTTTATGAAAAAACCGGGAGAAGATGTTTTCATCATCGTTGATGAGGATAACCAATAAACCCAAATTAACAGACAAATAAACAAAAAGTCTTATGTCAGTTCTCGTTCACAAAGATTCCAAAATCATTGTACAAGGCTTTACCGGGAAAGAAGGTACTTTCCATGCCAGCCAAATGATTGAGTACGGAACCAATGTAGTTGGGGGCGTAACGCCGGGAAAAGGTGGTCAGGAACACCTGGAACGTCCTGTATTTAATACTGTAGCTGAAGCAGTTGAAAAAGCAGGTGCCGACACCTCTGTTATTTTTGTACCACCTCCTTTTGCTGCTGATGCCATTATGGAGGCTGCGGAGGCCGGTATCAAAGTAATCATATGTATCACAGAAGGTATACCTGTTCAGGATATGGTCAAGGTAAAGGATTATATCGCTAATCGGGACTGCCGACTGGTTGGACCCAATTGCCCAGGTGTCATCACACCGGGTGAAGCCAAATGTGGTATTATGCCAGGATTTATCCATAATCCGGGTAAAATTGGAATCGTTTCTCGCTCGGGTACCTTGACCTACGAAGCGGGGGATCAGGTTACAAAAGTTGGTATGGGGCAATCGACTTGTATCGGAATTGGTGGTGATCCTATCGTTGGAACTACAACCAAGGAGGCTGTGGAACTTCTCATGAATGATCCTGAAACGGAAGGTATTATTATGATTGGTGAAATTGGAGGTGGTATGGAAGCCGAAGCGGCGAGATACATTAAAGAGCATGGTACCAAACCTGTAGTCGGATTTATTGCTGGGCAAACAGCTCCCGAAGGCCGTACAATGGGGCACGCTGGTGCTATCATTGGTGGAAAGGAAGATACTGCTGCTGCAAAAATGGCTATTATGGAAGAATGTGGCATCCACGTTGTAAAGTCTCCCGCTGAGATCGGTGCAACCATGGCAAAAGCTTTACAAGGATAAATGTCTTTTCACAAGTAAAAACAGGTGGACCAAAGATTACCTTAGGTCCACCTGTTTTTTTATAGGGTTACTATGAAAAAGCAATGGTTAGGTGCGGGTATGATTCTTTTAGGGGCTGTTTTCTTCTCGTCCAAAGCCGTTATTGTCAAATTAGCATATCGGTATCCGGTTGATCCAATCTCATTACTCACCTTACGGTTCTTATTCTCCCTGCCTTTCTTTTTGGGCGTAGCCATCTGGATATATCAGAAACAACAACCTCGGCTTTCCTCTTCGCAAAAATGGCAGGTGTTGATCTTTGGTGTAGCAGGATATTATCTGGCCAGTGTTTTCGATTTTTTGGGTCTTCAGTATATTCCAGCCAGTGTAGAACGACTGCTCCTTTTTGCTTACCCCACCTTTGTAGTTCTTATTTCTGCATTAGTATTAAAAGATAAAGTTCTTCGTGTGCTGTGGCTGGCCTTACTGGTATCCTATCTGGGGATTGGTGTAACTTTTGCTGAAGGACTTTATTTATCGGATGATCCTGGTTTTTTGAAGGGTACGATTCTGGTCATTTTATGTGCTTTAACCTATGCTATCTATTTGATAGGCAGTGGTTACCTGATTCCGAAATTGGGTACGTGGTACTATCCCGCGATCGCCCTCTCTGCGGCCAGCATTGCTATTCTAATTCATCATATAGCTTTATACCAATGGGATTTGTTTGATTTTCCTAGGCAAGTTTACCTATTAGCTTTGTTAATGGCTGTAGTCGCTACAGTTTTACCGGTTTTTATGATTTCGGAGGGTATACGACTGGTAGGTGCTTCCAATGCCGCTATTATGGGGAGTATAGGTCCCGTTTCTACTATCGTTCTGGCAGCTATCTTTTTAGGTGAGAGACTGGGCTATTGGCAGATTGCAGGGGCTTTTCTGGTTATAGGTGGGGTCCTGCTTATTACACTCAGCCAGCAAAAAAAAGATGGTTGACCCTCACAGCCCTATTGACTAGAAAGAATAATGGCCACAGCGATAATAAGTAAGATGAGAAGCGCCAATATAATGTACATATTATTGTTCTGGCGATACGTATTAAACAAAAGTTCCATAGCGTCCCGCCATTCCAGGTTTCTTCCCATCCGTTCGTTAACCAGTACAAAGTATTTAGGGGCTCCTAGCCTACGCTGGTCACCATGTTTGGATAAAATGAAGAAATTCCGGTTTAGGAAGGCCAACTCATAGAGTTCCGCTTGACCACCAATTTCGATAAGGAGTTTGTTGGACCGTTCTAAAAAACGCCAAGATCCACCATCCACATTCCCATTTATGGAAATCAAGTATTCCCCACCTTCATTAAAAAAGTGAAGAACCGTCTCATGGAACAAGTCGTCATCTTTCATTTCCAACCAAGGCGTATCCTCGTAATAAACAGATTCACGCAAATCTTCACCCCAAGCCCTAACCGTTGGAATTAAGGTGTCCAAATATTCATCGAGGGAGTCTGCATAGGGTAGGGGAACTTCCATAGTACGTGCCAACCGCTCGCCCCATTTGTTTTTCATCATGCTTCCGCAAAAAATGATTCCCTATAAAGGTAAGGAATATCTTTCCAAATGAAACATCACTGAAGGGATGTTGAAAATATCAGTAGAACAACCAAAAGCTTTATCCCGTATCCTTACCAGATTTATGGATGATACTATTGTTTCCAGGCTGTTCTCTTCTGGAAGTATTTACCATCCACCAAGAGCAATCCGAATGATTCGCAATCTTCTTTGGTGTTTTTGGCATGATGTGTACCATGCGCCCGCAAAATAGCCCGAGAGTATTTGGAGTCGAGCTGATTGAACCACTTAAAGCGTCGATGAATATATACATCATGAATCAAAAAGTAAACGAGACCATAGATGGATATACCAATACCTACAAAAGTTAAACCGAAAACACTGGGTGTTGAGAGACCCACGATATAACAGGTTGCACTAGGTATAGCAAAAACTAGAAAGAAAAGATCATTTTTCTCAAAAAAACGACCTTCATTTAGATGAGGATTATGGTGATCCTCATGCCAGATCCATAAGGCACCATGCATTAAATATTTATGTGCTGCCCAAGCAACGAACTCCATTCCCACAAATGTTAGGATCGTAATGGTTGTGTAAAGAACAATATCCATTTTGGCTAAATGCTTACTACGTTCAAAAAAAGAAATTGACAAGAAAAAATACAAACTGCCAAATAAACAGTGCAATTGCAACTTTGTTCCGAATCTGCCCCTGCCAATACGCAAAGGAAAACGTTAAAGGTAACGCAACCAATATCCACCCGATATAATTTTGCAGTGGGACCTGATTATCTGCCCATTGCCAGAAGTTGAACTCCATAGCAACAGGCTCGATCAACAGATCAAGGGCGACCATGAGTAAAGCGGCGATGATACCCCGAATAATCCAGGATAGGCGGGGAAATACATGATTACAAACTACACCGCTACAGTACACCAGCATAGCCCAATTAATTCCGATCATGAAAGGTGTTCCTTGCCATCGGGGTCCTAAGACTGGACCATAATGGTAGTCACCAAACAGCAAACCGGTCTGAACACCGAACCACTCCGCCAGAAATCCAACAACATAGGATAGAAATAAAACCAGCGCAGTTGGCCTCGACCATTCTTGATGGAATAGTAATGCCATACCTAAAGAGAAGAGTAAATTGATCGGAGTCAGATAGATGAAAGCAGGAAAAATAGGCATGAGAATACATACCAATCCAACTGTATAGATGATGGATAAAATAACGATCCCTAACACGTGGCGAGGAACGGACAATGTTTTGGATTGCCAGTTAATAATTAGAGGATTTTTCTGCTTGATTTTGGTAACTGTATTATCCATGGACAACATGAGTTTGAACCTTAAACGTTCAACCAATTTTTATAGTAACGGTTCATTCCTAGTTATAAGTGCGGACAAACATAAGGAAATAGTCCCTTCAAGACGAACCATTATGGTGTTTCGTGGTGAAAATGTATCCATAACAGTCGTCCTGCTAGATGGATGAGCACCCGTTTACGATATATTGTCCATCGGGATTTCCACAAAAAACCGTGTGCCTTTATCGGGTTCGGTTTCGAAATAAATAGTACCACCAGCTTGTTCAATCATTTGTCGGGACATGGCTAAACCTAAACCTGTACCCGAAGACTTGGTGGTAAAGTTTGGGCTGAACACTTTAGCTTGAATATCCTTCGGAATACCGGAGCCATTATCAGTGACACTGAAAAGCAAGTAGTTTTCTTTTGGATTTAGGTTGACCTCAATGAAACCAGGACGATTGGTCGGTATCGATTGAATGGCATTTTTGATGAGGTTATTCACAATACGGGTCAGATGGTCTCGATCTGCATAGACAGGAGCTGAAGACAGTTTGGATTGGAACGTTATCTGGTAAGATTCATCTTCCGAAAATAGCATAGTAACAGCTTCCAGAAGCTCCACTAAATCAAAGTGACTATTATTAGGTTTAGGCATTTGAGCAAATCGGGAGAATTCATTGGCAATTCGTGTCAGAGTGTCGATTTGTTCTATAAGGCTATTACTGACCCGTTTGATCATTGGGGCGGCTTGAGTCGGATCTTGCTGATACGCACGCATAAGATGCTGAATGCGTAATTTCATTGGCGTTAGTGGATTCTTGATTTCATGAGCTACCTGTTTTGCCATTTCCCTCCACGCATTTTCACGTTCTGATTTTCTTAGTTTTTCGGTACTGTCTTCCAGTTTTTGTATCGCCAAGTTGTACTCCCGTACCAATTCCCCAATTTCATCGTTACTATTCCACTCTAGTGCGGTATTACGCCCTAAGCGTAGAGATCGAATACCTTCTCGGATTCGCTCAAGGGGATTGGTTATATTCTGATAAACATAAACGGTCAGAGCAGCGGCTATAGCCATTGCAAAAGCGTAGATACTAAATAAGAAACCCAGAAAATTAAACAGGTTATCCTGTGTTTCCTGATTTTGTGCATAATAGGGTATCCCCAAGTACAAAATACTTCGCTCTTCCAAAGGGACATACACGGTTTTAAAGGAAAGGTCGTTCCATTTTTCTTGTACAAGACGGAAGTCTTCCAAACCATTACGTAAGCTTTCAAATGCAGCCGAATTCATACGTTGGTGTTGATCAGCTAAGCGGCCTATCAACTTGTCAGACGAAGCAATCCGGCGCCCTTTACGATTATAGATATTCACATCTAGTCCGAATTGGCTTACCATATTTGCGGAAAGGCTATCCAACGATTGCGAAGAGGCTAATAAAGAAGGATCCTGCCGTAAACTTTGCCGGAGGGTCGCTCGCACCCGGCTGGCCCTTTGAACTAGTGATTTTTCCTGAGAGGTTGTGGATGACTGATGAAAAACGATAATGGTCATGACCGCAATGACCAGAGATGAAACCAAAATAAGGGCTAAGACAGAAAGCTGAATTTTGGTTTTTAAAGAGTTGGTGAATGAGAATAGGGTGTTCAGACTACCCGGTGCCAAATTAAACCAAGGATTAGCTAAAGCCAACACACTACTGAGGAGTAAAATGGTAAAAAAGAAGAATGCAAAGATGGATAAGGGCTTGAAGTAACTGCCTAATAATCTTTCCATTAAAACCCAGCCCATCTCATCGTAACGATACAAAATAGCCAGCCGCGTACCATTGACAGAAGTACCCATCTGCCCAACTTGCATCTGGTTGGCGGCTTGCAATAAGCTTCGGTTGGGCATTCCTTTTTGGTCGATTATATTTTTATTCCTGAATACGGCATAGTCATACCGCCTAATATGATCCAACTGCCGATAGTTAGGTATCTCAGCCAGAGCTTCGTATGGGCGATTATCCGGAATGGGGCGCAAATCCCTTTCGAGCATTAAGGTATCCTGCTGCCCTATAAACCAATCCTCATTGATAGCCGTGAAGATGAATTATCTGGTGCTCCATCCGGCGTTGAAACGCATCTAACTTCCATTCCAGAATCTATCGTACGAAGCGCAAAACCAAACAGTGCATTTGTGGTGCTTACCCATGATCACGCGCTTGATTTCATGATTGTTGAAGCGGCATTGGCGCGCGGTGATGCGGCCT
>JABSSK010000320.1 GCA_013214265.1 Saprospiraceae bacterium
GGACTGGAGAGGCTAATGGTGATACTATCGAAGTTCTGCTTTTGAATATGACTTTTCTTCTTGAAAGGCATAGACTATATGTTATTAGGGCCGGGCTGCCTGTTTAAGGAATCCGGCATAGATAGATTAATCAAATTTCACATCAAGTGCTAGACCGCGTAATTCGTGCACCAATACATTAAAGGACTCTGGAATATTAGGTTCCGGCAAGTTTTCACCTTTAACGATGTGCTCATAAGCTTTAGCACGCCCATTGATATCGTCAGACTTAATAGTCAACAACTCCTGTAGTATATTAGCGGCACCAAAGGCCTCCAGTGCCCATACCTCCATTTCACCAAAACGCTGCCCACCGAATTGAGCTTTACCACCCAATGGTTGTTGCGTGATTAATGAGTAAGGGCCGATGGAACGTGCATGCATCTTATCGTCGATCATGTGTGACAACTTGAGCATATAAATCACACCGACAGTAGCTTGCTGATGGAAACGATCACCCGTTTCCCCATCATACAAGTATGTTTGTCCCAAACTTGGAAGACCTGCCTGTTTGATTTCCCCATCGATTTCATCTAAACTGGCCCCATCGAAAATAGGTGTAGCGTATTTGCGACCTAATTTTTCACCAGCCCAGCCTAGTACCGTTTCAAAAATCTGACCCAAGTTCATCCGGGAAGGTACCCCAAGTGGGTTAAGTACAATGTCAACTGGTGTTCCATCTTCTAGGAAAGGCATATCTTCCATACGTACGATACGCGCTACAATTCCTTTATTACCGTGGCGTCCGGCTAACTTATCACCTACTTTGAGTTTACGCTTTTTGGCCATATAGACCTTAGCTAATTTCAGAACCCCTGCTGGCAGTTCATCACCAATGCTGATATTGAACTTCTCACGTTTGTAGCGTCCAACCTCTTCATTTACTTTAATGCTAAAATTATGTAGCAAGCTAGCTACCATAGCATTAATATCATCTTCTTCTGTCCAACCGCTATAATCAATGGACGTATAATCCATTTCACGAAGTACTTCCTGATTGAATTTAACACCTTTAGCAATCAGCTGCTCATTGTATATAGAACGAACACCATCGGACTTTTTGCCTTTCAGCATGACCAATAATTTATCGACCAGAATGGTTTTCAACTCATTCAGGGCAATTTTATGCTGATCCTCCAACTTTGACAGTAAGTCCTTTTCTTGTGCTTTTTGAACCTTATCCTTTTTCGCTCGTGCAAAAAGCTGTTTGTTGATGATTATACCTTTGGTTGATGGAGGTGCTTTTAGGGATGCATCTTTTACATCACCCGCTTTATCACCAAAGATCGCTCTGAGGAGTTTCTCTTCCGGTGTTGGATCGGATTCACCTTTAGGTGTAATCTTACCAATCAGGATATCCCCTTCATTGACCCAAGCTCCAACTCGAATGATACCGTTCTCATCCAAGTCTTTGGTTGCCTCTTCACTAACGTTAGGAATGTCGTTGGTTAATTCTTCCTCTCCGAGCTTCGTATCCCGGACATCCAGCTCGAAGTGCTCAATATGCAGTGAGGTGAATATATCTTCCTGTACCACTCGCTCTGAAAGTACCATGGCGTCCTCAAAGTTGTACCCTTTCCAAGGCATGAACGCAACTTTCAGGTTTTGCCCCAAGGCCAATTCAACTTTTTCAGTAGCATATCCATCGCAAAGGATTTGGCCTTTAGTTACGCGCATTCCCTTACGAACAATTGGGCGAAGGTTAATACATGAACCTTGGTTTGTTCGGCGGAATTTCACTAAGTCATACTTCTTTACACTATCGCTGAAAGAAACCAACTCTTCTTTCTCTGTGCGGTCGTACCGCACCACAATCTCATTGGCATCAACATATTCAATGATACCATCTCCTTCTGCGTTGATCAACATTCTTGAATCTCTGGCGACCTTTCCTTCCAGACCGGTCCCCACAATTGGAGATCGTGGGCGTAGAAGAGGAACCGCCTGCCGCTGCATATTGGATCCCATCAGGGCACGGTTCGCATCATCATTTTCCAAGAATGGAATCATGGACGCCGACACCCCAACGATCTGATTAGGAGCTACGTCGATATACTCAATCTCATCTGGTTCCAAAACTGGGAAATCACCATGTTCACGACATTTTACCCGATCCGTTTCGAAACCACCTTTTTCGTTTAACAAAGCGTTTGCCTGAGCGATACGCTTATAGTCTTCCCCTTCTGCGGATAGGTATACCTGCTTGGTTTCCAGAGCCACTTTACCACCTTCAACTCGTCGGTAAGGTGTTTCCAAGAAGCCCATTTTATTCACTTTAGCGTGTACACAAAGTGTAGATATCAGACCAATGTTTGGACCTTCTGGTGTTTCAATAGTACACAACCGACCATAATGTGAGTAGTGAACGTCCCGAACCTCAAAACCTGCTCTTTCCCGAGAAAGACCTCCCGGGCCAAGTGCGGAGATACGACGTTTGTGTGTAATTTCGGATAGTGGGTTCGTTTGGTCCAGGAATTGTGATAATTGACTGGTTCCGAAGAAAGAATTAATGACACTAGAAAGCGTTCTAGCATTGATCAGATCAATAGGTGTAAATACCTCATTATCCCGCACGTTCATACGCTCCCGGATGGTACGAGCCATACGAGCTAACCCAACCCCAAATTGAGCGTATAACTGCTCTCCTACCGTCCGAACCCGACGATTACTGAGGTGATCGATATCATCAATTTCAGCATTCTGATTCATTAAGCTTACCAAATACTTGACAATTTCAATAATATCATCTTTGGTAAGTACTAGAGTTTCGCGGTCGATTTCCAATTTCAACTTACGGTTGATCTTGTAGCGGCCTACATCACCCAGATTATATCTCTTGTCGGAGAAGAATAGCTTATCGATAATACCACGTGCCGTTTCTTCATCGGGAGCGTCGGTACCTCTAAGTTGTTTGTAGATATATTGAACAGCCTCCATTTCCGAACTGGATGGGTCTTTTTGGAGGGTATTATATATGATTGAGAAATCCTGATCGATTTCGTCCTTTTGCAGAATAACCGTATTAGTCTCGGCATTCAGGATCAATTCGATATTTGTTTCATCGAGAATAATATCCCGTTCGAGGATAATTTCATTACGCTCAATAGTAACTACTTCGCCTGTGTCTTCATCCACGAAATCTTCTGTCCAACTGCGCAAGACACGTGCAGCGAGTTTTCTTCCGATTGCTTTTTCCAAATTGTCGCGGCTGGCCTCGATTTCGTCAGCAAGACCAAAAATATCTAGAATAGCCTTGTCTGTATCAAATCCGATGGCACGTAAAAGAGTAGTGACGGGAAATTTTTTCTTACGGTCGATGTAAGCATACATTACCGTATTGATATCGGTGGCAAATTCCATCCAAGCGCCCTTGAATGGGATTACGCGCGCGGAGTAGATCTTTGTTCCGTTAGGGTGGAAGCTCTGGCCAAAAAATACACCAGGAGACCTGTGTAATTGAGAAACGATGACTCGCTCAGCGCCATTGATAACGAATGTTCCTTTGGGCGTCATATAAGGTATATTACCCAGGAAAACATCTTGGACGATAGTTTGGAAATCAACGTGTTCTTCGTCATTACAAGAGAGACGCAACTTGGCTTTTAGTGGCACACTATAAGTCAATCCACGCTGCATACATTCTTCAATGGTGTACCGAGGAGGGTCAACAAAGTAATCCAGGAATTCCAGTACAAAGATGTTTCGAGCATCCGTTATCGGAAAATTCTCTTGAAAAACTTTGTAAAGTCCTTCATTCATTCGATTTTCGGGAGTAGTTTCGAGTTGAAAGAACTCCTGAAACGATTTCATCTGGATTTCCAAAAAGTCAGGATATCCCTCGGAGAGTTTAATCTTCCCGAAGTTTACGCGCAATTCTTCGGGAGTAAGTACCTTACCGTTCGACGTCATCTGCAAATTGTATTTATGTTTGCGGCACGAAAGGCTTTCCTTTCGACCAAAGCTAGCTTTCTTAATACTCTTTATAACCCAAAAAGTTCAATGTATCGTTATCGTGGGTTTCAGAAAGTATGAAACCCTAGTATCTACAACATTGTAACACCAACTAGTAATATACGGGTATACTCCTTTTTTACCGGCTGGGTTGCGTCATAATAATATGACAATAGGCTTAGCAAGTCTGTTACAACTTGCTAAGCCTTACATTTGACCAAATTCCTGACCTAAAGCTATTGCATATCTACTTGCAGTCAGCGATTTGGCTACGGGTAATTTTACTTCAGTTCTACGGTTGCACCTACCTCTTCGAGCTTAGCTTTCAGCTCTTCAGCCTCCTCTTTTGAAAGACCTTCTTTCAAAGTAGTTGGTGCACCATCAACCATTTCTTTTGCTTCTTTCAAGCCGATTCCAAGAGCACCTTTCACTTCTTTAACGACTTTCAGTTTACCAGCACCTGCTGATTCCAGAACTACGTCAAATTCAGTTTTCTCAGCGGCACCACCTTCATCACCACCAGCAGCGGGGCCAGCAACAGCAACTGCTGCAGCTGCAGGTTCGATACCATACTCTTCTTTAAGGATATCAGCAAGTTCGTTTACTTCTTTAACAGTTAAGTTAACCAGCTGTTCAGCGAATTCTTTCAAATCTGCCATTGTAGTAATTTTTTGAATATTTTTTGACGACAATAATTAAATATCGTGCGTGCATATAGCTTGGAAGCCAAATTTATTGGGACCCACACCCTTACCGAACACCATCACGCACACCAGTTGTGTTACTTGGGGGGTGGTTCAAGGGTCCAGTTTCGATTATTCTCCTCTTTCTGAAAGTGTCTTCAGCAAACCGGACAAAGTCTGGCCACCTGATGAAAGGGCGCTGATAACATTTTTAGCAGGAGATTGCAATAGTCCAACCACTTCACCCAATAATTCTTCTTTGGATTTTAGTTTGGACAAGGTTTCAATCATATCGTCACCTTCATAAACGCTGGTATCGATATATGCAGCCTTAAGAACGGGCTTTTCCTTTGTCTCTCTATATTCCTTAAGAATTCGGGCAGGCGCATTAGCAGTATCCGTAAAGAGGATAGCCGTTGGACCTTTCAATGCATCAATTATCTTTTGGTAATTCTTTTCTTCGGGTGCTGCTTCAAGTGCTTTCTTTACGAGTGTGTTTTTGACCACCCGCATTTCAATGCCCTTTTCGAAACACAAACGACGAAAATCAGTTACCTCAGCTACTGTTAATTCAGAAGCATCCGTTACGTAGAAGAAATCATTCTCCGAAAACGTTTCCTTTAACGCTTCAATAGTAGCTGTTTTTTCCGCTTTTGTCATTGCTTGAGCGTTTTAAATCTTAGCGAATAATTTTCGGATCCACTTTCACACCGGGACTCATTGTTGAAGCCACGGTAATGGATTTCAAATAAGTACCCT
>JABSSK010000321.1 GCA_013214265.1 Saprospiraceae bacterium
ACGAAGAAGATGATCGTTGTAGAATAATCAATGATTATGGACTTCCCTCTTGAGGGAAGATAAAACTGGAGGCATCCCACTTTTGTAGGATGCCTCTTTTTTATTTATTATATTTCAAAAAACATTTAAAATTGACATACGAAGAAGCCCGAAAAGAACTGGAGGATATTCTGGAGGAACTCCAAAATAAAGTGATAACTATTGATGATTTGACGGCCAAAACCAAAAGAGCAAAAGAATTAGTTCTGTTTTGCCAAGAAAAGCTTAGAACCACTCAGGAAGAGCTGGATTCGTTACTTGAAGAATAATTTGGTAGCATAACTTTGTTTGAAAAAATGGCCTTATATCCTTATTCTCGATCTAAACTGACCCCATCCAAGTTATATCATGAAGAGTATTCACCATTCGTTTGCAGAATAGATAATAACAAGTAGAAGTTTGGGTGTTTAAGCATAGTCGCTTCTAGCCATGCTATTAGCCTTTACCTGTTGACGTTACTTGCAGTGGTCCTACCATATTAGGATAAGATAAAACAGTGTGGCAAACAAGAGACTTGCGTTTAGCAAACGCTATATAATGAGTTGATTTTGTGAATTCTTTATTAAAATATGAGGATTTGACGCATATTCCTAGCAAATAATTAGTTCTTTGATTCAGAAGAAACGTGGGATTCTTTAATGAAAACAGATAAAAAAGTTTAGTCCTATGACAGGTCGTCATGTGTTGGTTGTGGAAGATGAACCTATAGTAGCGGAAGATATTAGTCAAAGTTTAGAGGAGGCGGGATTTAAAGTTGTGGGGATTGCTTACTGCAGTGAAGAAGCACTCGCTCTTTTGCGAGAGGAAACCGTTGATATTGCTGTATTAGACATTACGCTCAATAGACCAATGGAAGGCATTGAACTGGCACATCAGATCAAAGAAGAATATAATATTCCCTTTATATTTTTAACTGCACTCTCGGATCAGTCAACGCTGGAAGCTGTAAAGGAGACTCTGGCCATGGGGTACCTTGTGAAACCTTTCAAACCTGCTGATTTGTTCATTGCGCTGGAGATGGCTTTAAGTCATTTCTTACGGCTTCGGAAAGAGGAAAAAACTTTTCCAGATCGCGAAATCTTCAATAGAGATTTACTGGAACCAATTAGCAAAAGAGAATGGGAAGTCTTATTGCGCCTTATGGATGGAGATGGAAATAAGGAGATTGCTGATCATCTTTTTGTTTCAGTTAATACAGTTAAAACTCATCTATCTAAGCTCTATATGAAACTAGGCGTTGACTCACGGTCTCAAGCACTAGCGCATGTGAATAAACTCCTACGCGAATAAATGATGGTTTTTTAGAGAAAGGAGATGAACTCAAAAATCATACTTTTGGGTGATTTTTGAGCCATGTATAATTTGGAAATTTGCTTGGTCCTTTAAGGACAAAACAACTAAAATCCATATTATGAAACAGCTTCTATTATTCACATTCTGTTTTTTTTGTTTTACCACCTATAGTTCTGGCCAAGTAACTATAGGTAGTGATAGTATCGCTATTACCAATAGTGATTTTGATGATTTTATTTTCAATTACAGGAGTTCAAAAGATGACCACCAGTTTAGGGTCAATCATAGGGGGCACGCCTTGTGGCAAAATTCCATTTTAAAGGAAATGGAACCAGATGAATATTGGCAGATTGCTGCCAGACAAACGGGAAATTTTGATATTGCTTTTGGTACCTTAGATGTTTCAAGAATTAAAAAAGATGATGCTATTGTCACCTTTACCCAGAGTGGCCGTGTTGGTATTCTAACCGATGAACCGGACTCTCCCCTTGATGTTGATGGTCCTGTCACCATCCGACGTACTTCTGGGCAGATCGCAACTGGTGTTAAATTAAAAGATGAAAACGATGATCTCGTTGGACGAATGACATTAAGTTCGGGAGGGGGCATGGCTTTTGACGCTTTTCAAGGTGGTGACATATCATTTGGAGGGGTAGGTATTAGTAATACCATGCATTTCACAAATAATGGAGACCTTGGTTTAGGAATCGCTGCTAGTACAGTGACAGCCAAAGCTAAAATTGGACACAATTCTACGCTTGAAAATGCCCACCTGGAATTGTTTGAAACTAATAGCAATGGTTTCGCACGATTGAAATTCAGATCGAATTATAATTTGGGTAATCTTTTACAAAACCAAAAGCGTACATTCGTTATTCAAGCTAATCCAGCAAATACAAACGATCCCAAATTACATATCGCTTTTGATGATGATGATACGGATAATGCCATCGAGAATATTTTTACGGTCCAAGGAGAGGATATGCAAGTAGGTATCAATAAAACGGCCCCAGAAGGTTATTTGCATATCAAGCAAAAAATATCAGGAATAGAGGGTATTGTCCTGGAAAATGAAGACATTAACGGGAGTGATAAGTGGAGTTTGGAAGTAGGGTTTAATGATTTGGTTTTAAGTTATAATGGAGTCACAGTTGGTTCTTTTGATGATGCAAATGGTAACTATAATGCTGGTTCAGATAGAAGACTTAAAAATTCGATTGCATCATTATCAAATGGAGTTATAGAAAAAGTCATGATGCTAAATCCGGTTACGTATTACTTTAATCATGACAAAGTTAAGGATAAACGAACGTACGGGTTTATTGCGCAGGAAGTACAAAAGGTAAATGAGGATTGGGTGGTAGCCCGGGAGGATGATTTCTTGGGTATAAGTTATGTTGAGTTCGTTCCTATTCTTACCAAAGCTATTCAGGAACAGCAGGAAGTTATAAATGAAAAAGATGAGCAAATTCATGCGCTACAGCAGGAGCTCGAAAATGTACAAGATGTATTAAATCGTGTTATTGATTTCGTTGGTCTTCCTGAAGAGCCTGTAGAAGAAAAAATAACCCTTACAGATGCTCAGTTGGGCCAAAATCAGCCAAATCCTACTGCAGGACAAACCACCATTCCTTTTCTAATTCCAGAGCATATTAAGAATGCAGTTTTGCGTATCTCCGGTATCAATGGTGAGGTAATCTATGAATCAGAAATTGGACAACGTGGCCCAGGTTTATGGAAGGTGGATACCAAAAGTTTATCTCCAGCTACGTATCAGTATAGTTTGGTATTGGATGGCCAACTGGTAGCTACACGACGGATGGTTATTCAGAAATAGAATTGGTATTTACTGCTGAAAAAATATAAGTTCTACTAACGAAGCGAGTCAATAAAATGGCTCGCTTTTTTAGTATGTAATGTGGAGGTTCTTCATGGATGATCACCATCTAGCAAACGATTAGTAAGATTAATTTGATCGTGTTTTAATGTTTCCGGCTCTCGGGACCTAGGTTATGGGTAGCTGGCTAATTTATTAACCCGCTAAAATAATGGTCTGGTACAATACCATCTAATAGGATATTTAACGTTTATATAATATCTGAACCGATGGTTCATTTGTGGATATTGCGTTATTATTAGTATTACATTCGAATGATTCAAAACCCATGATGCAAGCCCCACGTCACCAATGGCTCCTTTTGATTTGGTTTCTCATGCCCGCTTGGGTATTCGGGCAACAGGAAACGGTAACCGTAGCGGTAACCGATGGTGAGCAAATTAGATGTGCAACTGATTCAGTCGTTACGGTAACGGTTGCGCCTAATCCGAACCGGGTTATGACGGAAATGCGTCTTTTTTGGAGTGACGACGATAACAATCCCGTAATTATACGGCCAGGAGACTCTTTTGAGCATACCTTCTCTTATGCACTAAGTCGCTTATTTCAAGAATGTAAATATGATTGTAATTTCAGTAATGGATTTTGTGAAACGATAACGGTTGTCGCCAATTATGAAGATGGTAACCCTGAGAATAACAGCTTGCGGTTAACCTTTAAAATTCCTCCTCGTCCTTTCTTTTTAGGTGTATCCACTTGTGTAGGTACGCCAGTCGTTTTTGGCAATCAGACCTGCCCTGATAATGATGAGGATATGACGTATTCCTGGACAATTAGTGGCAGTGAGGTGGCTACAGAAGTGACGCCGTCACTTGCTTTTGATAATCCAGGAACTTTTGACCTTGAATTGGCAGCCACTAATTTATGTGGCACGTCCACTTACCGGCAGTCAATTGACGTAACAGAGCCCGCTTCTGCTTTTGCGTTAGCGGACTCTAATATTACAAGTGTCGATGGTTCCGTGTATGTACTTTGTGGAACCGGACGACTGGGTACGAGACTGTTGGCTAATGGTTCTACAAACGCTACATCTTTTTCCTGGACTGGAAGTAATGGTGTACGTTTTGATGATGATCGCCGCAATGATACCACACGCGTATCATTTAATGGTGCAGGTACATATACGGTAACCCTCGAAGTGGATAATGTATGCGAACGAAAAAGTACTACCGATATAACCTTCGAAGTGATCGAGGCGCAATCATTAAGTTTGCAATCTATCCCTGACGAATGTCTGGAAATTGCCTACACGCCTAGTCCGCTGGTTGAAGATGCATCCTATTCGATAAATGGGCAGACTTACGCAGCGAGTGATTTCCCAGTAACCCTTTCCGCACAGACGGAAGCATACGTGGTAGAAGCTCGATTGGTAAATCCTTGTGGAGAACAAGTAGTACGCGATTCATTTTTTGTGCTTACCCCTGAGGCGGTTAGGATCACAAACCCAACAGCAGATACAAGCGTATGTGAGAATACGCAGTCCTTTGAGTTATCAGCCAGTCAAACAGGTGGTAAATGGGAACTCGATGGGCGTTCAATCAGTGATAGCTTTGACCCTGCTGATTATGGGCCAGGTATGTATACCTTGCAATACGAAGTGGGTATGGGTAATTGTGCTACTCAAGCTGATGTACAAATTGAAATTATTCCAGGACCACAGGTTGATCTGGGGCCTGATGAGCAATTCTGTATGGATGATAGTCCGATCATCCTTTCAGCTTCGCCTATGGGTGGGGTGTGGTCTGGCAGTGGAATAATTGATCCAGCTACGGGCCTATTTGCCCCTTCGGTGGCAGGACCAGGTACTGTCGATTTGCAATATACAGTTGAGCGTGCCGGAGATGGGTGCCAGGGACTGGGCCGGAAGTCAGTCGAAGTGGTTGGATTACCTATGCTTCAACTACCCGACTCAGCATTAGTATGTGCCGGTGCCGGCGCTATTAATCTTGATGATTTGACGAATCCTCAAGCTTCCCCCGGAGGGGGTGCTTTTTCATGGAGCGGTATAGGTATTTCGGGTACGAATTTCGATCCGGATGGAGCCGGGGGGATAGGTGTATATACTGCATCCCTCGACTACACAATTATGCCGGGATGCACCACTAGTGATTCCATTTTGTTGCGGGTGGATTCTCGGCGGGAGGCACGAACCCCAAATGATACAACCCTATGTTCTGATCAGGGAACTTTTCTGCTTTTAGG
>JABSSK010000322.1 GCA_013214265.1 Saprospiraceae bacterium
AACGATGAGTGATACTTAGTTAATTTTGTTATCCATTTATAGGCTAAAAACATACGTTTAAGCCTTTAAAATGGCATATTATTGATATGAAACATCATATAATCAGACTGTTATGTAGGTCCGACCCCTCTTAGTTATGGGTGTCCGGCTTAATATAATAGTCACCCAGCTTTAACGTTCCTCTTCAAAAGTAAATTTAAAGATGGGCGTCCAGCTTAAATATTTTACAATATTCCAATTGTGGAAAATATAGATTTAAACTTTAGAATATCGATAGACGCCTTTTATATGAGCGGCTAAATATCCTCCAACCGAACTAGCGTCACGTAATCCTTCAAAAATATGTTCTGGAACATCAAAGTATTGGTATGCTGTTCCATTATTAAATTCAACCTGCAAGGTTGAACTATCCTCATCATAGCCCACTGCTGCTACATTGCTTGAATCAACCTGAATCATGTCCATTTTTTACTCCGTTTTATTTTACTTTATCGATTTTAGGGTTTTGTGCTCTCCAAGTTTCAACTAACTCAGAGTAATTTGGGTTTACTTCCATAGGGATACCCCAACCGCCAGGGTTTTGAGAATCTTCGTGTGATACTTCATCGAAAATAATTGGATCTTGGCTATCCGGTCTTCTATTTCTTGGAGGCGGTTCAATTGTTGTTCTCATTGGTAATTTAACAGCTTCACCGAGTATGATTGCTTCACCTGTTCTTAATATTGGTAACATACTTGTTAAACCGTCAAGGTTATCGGATAAAGCAGACGTTATATGGTTTCTGTCAGAAGCATTAGTTAGTCTAAGCGCAATGAATGTACCGCATTGTGAAAGAATTGTTGGATTAATTTCTGAAGGTCTTTGGCTCACTATCATTGCACCAATACCGTACTTCCTCCCTTCTTTTACTATTCGTTGTACTATATTTGAAGCCATACCCTCCAATTTATCATTTAAATAAATATGTGCTTCTTCCATAACTAACAATAGTGGTCTATGTCTACCACCTTGAGATAAGTTTCTTGACCAGAAAAGGGCTTCATATAACAATCTAAGTAATGCGCCTATTGTCGTTTGTAATATATCAGAAGGCACACCAGATAAATCTAAAATCGTAACAGGCTTATCACTGCCTATCCAACCTTTTATTAAAGTATCCAAATCAAAAGTAACAGTACCATCAACATCAGGTAACCATTGGTCAGGTTTAAAAATAAAATTATATCTTGGAATTCTTAATTTAGTTCCTAGCAATAAAAGTTGTTTGCCTATCGACAGAGTTCCGGGTAAATAAAATATTTTTTCTTCATCTTTTTCAGTAACAATATTTTTAAAAATTGGTGGAATACCCTGCAAAGGATTTCCCTTAATTTCATTTCCATCTGCATCAATTTCATATGCTAAGTTATCTAAAGGTTTACCACCTCTTCCTTTATAATAAGTACCAAAGACTTCAATAAATAGCTCATGCCATAAATGATGGATACTAAATGGAATTGGACTATCAACGCTTAGTGTATCTGCGGAAGCACCTTTTCTGGGTGAATGATTGAGAGAATCAAGTTTATACTTTTGAACTCTTTCCATAACAACGTTTTTATCTTTTTCATTACTAAAATCGCCAAAGCTTATTTTACATAGCTCATCAAAATTTAATGCCCAAAAAGGAATATGAAATTTTTTCTCTTTAAATTTTGAAGATGCATCACCATTTATTTTATAAATATGTGCTTTATCCTGTAAAGCTTGACCATACTCACCATGAAGATCTAACATAAGAATTCGAGAAGATGGGTATTTTTCGGTATCAGAGAGTGCATTCATTATGCTTGCTACCGTCGTTGATTTTCCAGAACCTGTTGTACCAACAATAGCAGAATGTCTTGTTACTAACTTATTCACATCAATTAACGCTGGAATTGAATCAGCATTAGAAATATGACCTATTTTTACAAAATAAGGCTTATCAGGTTGACCATAAATAGTTTTAAGTTCTTTTTCAGAAACTAAATGGACTTCATCACCAATCGTTGGGTATTGAGACAAGCCTCTTCTAAAAATACCATTTTTTGGTCCTTCACCTATCAATTGAATTGTCATCCAACGGTTACCAACACTAGAGTTTTCAACTTGACTTACAGGGGTTGCGCTTGCTCCTACTTGACTAACAATTCCAAATAAATGATTAAATCCGATAGGAATTCTAACAAAACTACCTATTTGACCTATTCGATAACCTTGCCCATCAATATAAACAAAACCAGTTAAAGATTCTTTGGATAATGAAATACTAACCGAAGTCCCGTTAACATCTTGAACATCCCCCAAGTAAGTTTCTTTGTTTGACATTCCATTATTCACTAGACGAGCCTATAATTTTCTTAAGAAAATTTGTGAATACAGAAAAGTTACCTAATTTAACTAATTGTTCAGTATTATTCGGTTCAACATTTTGTTTATTAGATTCAATAAATGTAAGTAGGTCAATATCATCATCTTCAGCTTCAGCCGCTGTTTTATTCCATGTTCCTACACTTGTACCAATAATAGCTTTGTCATATGTCCAAACATTAAGGTTGTGTTGATTTTTTGCAAGTTTATAAGCTTCAGGATATCTTTCTATAGATTCATCGTTATCGCTTTTTATTTCAAATGTATCAAACATTAAGCCTAAAACCATAGCGGTAGGATTAGATTTTAAGGCATTAACAATCGTATCATTGAGATGTCCGTCATTAAATGAATACCCACAGAGTATGAGCAGAGATGATTTTTTTCGGATAAACCGATTCAATTGGTCAATTAATGCTAAATAGGGCATTTTTCGACTTTCTTCATATTTTAAATGTGACGGGTATATTAAATGTGAGGCATCTTGTTTTATTTCAGACGATCTATAAACTTTTTTAGTATCTGCAATTTTTTCTTGATACCAATTAATAGAACCATGAATTTTCCAAAGTCTAGACCAATGTACAGGGATCAGATTATCTTCGACGGCTCTTAAATCAAAGAAGGATCTTCTAGAGCCAACGAAACCATCAAAATATGGAACTTCCAAAGTTTCTAGAGCTTGCTCTAATAACAAATCATAGTTAGTTGTAAATAGCTCTACTGGTGATTTTCTGTCTATTGATCTAATCCAATTACAAAGCCGGTGGTATGGTGTTTCTTCATGAGGTAATTCAACATTTAACTTTTTGACTATCTCAGAGCAAATATTCTTTTCTAACTCTAATAAATCATTTTCATTCAATCCTCTGACTTCCCCCCCTTTTGAAACAACAATTAAACTCCGAAGAAAACTTAATATATCCTCTATATTCTCTGGATTTTTTTCAGCTTTTTCTAACTCTGTTAATAACAATTTGTATTTTGCATTATCATCTAATTGTTGATTAATAAAGATCGTAAGGTTTTTGACATCAGGGATTAACGGCCATTTATCTGTTGGTAATTCTACTGATAGTGGGCAACCAGCAGATATAAAAAAACCAATCGATTCATTGTTTTGAGATAGAGATTGCCTTAAATACTTTAAGTGTCTAACTGGGCTATGATGATTCATCCAAAACTCCGTTGTAATCCAATGAATACAGAACAAAAATACGCAACATTCGCCTAATAGGATTGTTCAAGAAACCTAAAAGTGTCTATTCTAAATAAAGATAGGCAGTGTAATTGATTTATATATAATATTCATTAAATATCATATAGTTCCTGAAATTAATTACATTTCCGCCTTTGAATTCACTATTAAGATTAAAAAAAAAGAAGAGTTAAATTTATTAAATCAGTACAGTTATTTACAGAACTCCAAGAGTCTCGCGTTGCTCGACTTTGTTCTGATACCGTTAATATCTCTTGCATTTGTATCCCCATTTTTATCTAAGGGGGGTCGGACCTACATAACAGTCTGATTTTATGATGTTTCATATCCATAACATGCCATTTTAAAGGCTTAAACGTATGTTTTTAGCCTAAAATTAATTAGGCCACCCATTATTAAATTCCCTAAAGATTCATATGTTACTAAGGTGGGTGACCAGATTAATTATTTATCCAAAGGACTTTTTAGTTCGCACAGGCGACATAAAGAGTCATTGATTGTGAAGGTCAAGTTTCGGATCATACAACGGACAAAAATTTCATACTTCGTAGGGCGCTATATATTTAGCTTGCTAAAAATAGTGGCGATTTTACCACATTACTGACTCAAATTAAGCTTAAAAACAACCCCAAATTTTGGTCACTATTTACAGGTATAGCTGACTTAAGCACTAATTATCTATTCCGCTTTCGCCCCAATATTATCTCAATTACCTACTATAAGAGCCATACATGGTTATGTTTACATTCACTCATTTTGTAATCTTAAATTTAATTACTATAATGCCTTATTCTTTCAAAATTTAAATAAATCATTCCAAAAAAATGTATTGATAACCACCTGAAATAATGAGATATTACTTGTAGTTTATAATTGTGTGCCGTAATTATATACCCATCACATAATTTAATGTTATACCTTGTTTATCCGAAAATATTGAAACTTAGGCTATATATGTAAATTAACTAATCCATACAAAAAGAAGGAATTTACCCATGCAAAAAAAACGCGACACCGTTACATATGAGCTCAAGGTGGGCAATGAAGTTGTATATGTTGGTACTACCAACGATCCAGAGCGCCGAGAAAAAGAACATCTAGATGCTGGTAAAAAGTTCGGTCACATGAATATTACATCAAAGAAAATGACCGAAGGTGGCGCAATGAAAAAAGAGGCTGAACGATTGGCTACTTACCGCAAAAACCAAGGTAAAAATCCAAAATATAATAAAAGCTTAGATGGTTAAGTACGCAACTATTTGTGATCAAGTCTTGCTTTTTGCCTTAAAGTAACCGAAAGCAGTGTTCTAAGGGGGGTCGGACCTAGGCTGTCGAAATATGACCATTATGCGACCCTTGTATTTACCGGTTTTTGGCTGACACTACCATTAAAGAATTCCTGCCGTTTCTTACGCATTGTGTAGGGAATATTATTTTCCTCCCAGTCTTTTAAATCTTTCTGACTTGCTTGTTCAAATGCCTTCTTGATCACTATTTCATCTATATTTCCACAAAGTGCCGGAATTAATAAGGCTGTTCGATTGATGTCTGCATGTGAGCTGCGCTCGATAACATGTTTAAACTTGCCAAAAAGTGATTCTATGATATCGCTACTAACCAATAATGGATAAACTGTGATTTTCTCTTGAATAATAATGTGTTGTTTTAACCAGCTCTGTAATCGTTTTCTTACTGCGGAACGTCTGGATAATTGCTTCGATAATTCAAAACATTGTTCATAATTAGTTTGATTAAGCCCATTATTTTTAAGAATTTCCATTACATCAGATATGA
>JABSSK010000323.1 GCA_013214265.1 Saprospiraceae bacterium
TCAACTCAAATTAGTCTTTACCACGGGCCTTTGTTTTTTGATTTTATTGGGCATTACTGCTTGTCAGTCCAATGCAGAGGATGAGGGCCGTTCCTCATCCTCAATGGATAGCACCCTCACTCAAACAGCAGCAACAAATGATCAAAGTCCCGAAGAAAAATATGCATTGGCCAAGGAAGCACATAACGAAAACCCGGATGATCCGGATGCTTTAATCTGGTTTGGTCGTCGTGCAGCTTATCTTGGTCATTATGATGAAGCCATCGATATTTTTACTTCCGGGATTAAAAGTCACCCTGAAGATGCCAGAATGTATAGACATCGTGGGCATAGGTATATTTCTACCCGACAATATGATAAAGCTATTGTAGATTTCGAGAAAGCAGTTACCCTGATAGCGGGCCAAGCAGATGAAGTTGAACCCGATGGTTTACCCAATAGCCGCAACATACCGCTGAGTACTTTGCACGGAAACATTTGGTATCATCTCGGGCTGGCCTTTTATTTGAAAAACGACATGGACAATGCGCTACGCGCTTTTAGTAATAGAACGGTGACGGAAAGGTATGATGACAATATTGTTTCCGGGGGCCATTGGCTCTTTATGATTTTATCAAGACAAGGAAAAACAGAAGAGGCCAATGAGGCCATTAGTGCTGTTCATCCGAAGATGGATATTATAGAAAACGATAGCTACTATCAAATGTGCTTATTCTATAAGAACCTGATCCCTGAGTCAGAACTCATCATGGATGATCCAACCTCTAGTTCGGCGAACGTCCTGAATTATGGTCTAGGAAATTGGTATTTGTACCAAAAACAGGATACCGCCACAGCTAAGAAGTATTATGCACAATTGCTTGAAACGGGAAATAAATACGCCTTTGCTTATTTAGCGGCTGAATCGGACTGGGAGCGTCTATTCCAAGAAGATTAGTCCGTGTAGAATACAACCACCGCCACGTGTGGCCTGACAACGGGGATGAACACGGGTAACGGAGCAAGAGTGAATAAGCTATGCATCTGAGGGTGCTTAACATTGGACTCCTTTTGGTTACGGATGCCATGTCTAACGCTTAAGGAAAAAACAATAGCACCTATCCCGTGGGTAGGATTAAAAGTAATGGCAAAAAAGGGTCAGTCTGTTCAATACCAGAATTCTTTTTTTTGAAAGAGCCATTCCTTTCAGTTAACGCATGTGCAGAAATAAGCGCGCTAGAATTTGGTACAAAAGATAAGGATTCTAACATTTTCCGTCTAAGTGCCATAGGGTGACATAAAAAGCTGACATCCATAAGCCGATCCTATTCGGAAAAAATTTGGTTCTGATGGGTAACAAAGAAGTAATTTGCAGAGGCGCATGGTAGCTGTAAAGAGGGAAAGCAACTTAATGCATAGATAAAAGCTCCAGTCAATGGATGACAGATAAGAAATATGAATTATGAAAAAGGCTACAAATAGCATATGTGATGGTCATACCGGATGATTAACGGTATCCTGCCTGTTCCAAATTCTGGCTGTTCAAAAGGTTTGCTTGGGATAACATTGCGAAAAAAGAGCCTTTAATACGGCAAAAATATTTGCTATATATAATTATGTACCATGAAATTAACCCTCCTTTTTGCAGGTCTATTGTTTAACCTAATAGCACATGGACAAGTAGCATCAGACTCTTTGCCAATAGAAGCGTTTACGTACAATGAGACTGCGCAACTAAAAGTTTACTGTGTTCGTCCTGCAAATTATAATCCTGACAACGAATACCCAGCAATTGTAATATTCCACGGAGGTGGTTGGTCGTTAGGCGATGCATCTTGGGGATTTAGTAATGCAAAACATTACGCCAGCAAAGGTTTAGTAGCTTTCTCGGTACAGTATAGGCTTCAGGATTTAGACCAAGGGATTACGCCATATGAATCGGTACTGGATGCGCAAAATGCATTAAGGTGGATTCGGAAAAATGCACATCAATTTTCTATAGATACGGATAAAATAGCCTCATACGGTTGGTCAGCTGGTGCTCATCTAGCAGCTTGTGCTGCTATTTTTAATAATTTAGATGCCCCAAATGAGTACGTATCCAGTTCACCAAACCTACTGTTACTCAAATCGCCAGCACTATCATTACTTGAATATTCCAATTTCCAAAAAAGGTTGCTTGACAAAGTTAATGTAAAGAATATCTCTCCTGCTGAATTTGTTTCGGAAAATACACCTCCTACACTAATTCTGATCGGAAAACACGACACGGTAACTCCATTGCGCGGATCTGAACTTTTTAAAAAGAACATGGATAAGCATAATAATGAATGTGAACTAATAGTATACGAAGGAGTTGGTCATTTATTTACACCATCATCAGAACCCGATGATGGCTGGCCGAATCCAGACAAGGAGGTAAGTATTCATGCGCAGGGAAAAATGGATGATTTTTTAAAAAAACATAATTATATACAGTAAACTTTAATAGCAAAAGAGCATTCCTTAACAACGTATACCGCTGCTTACCCATATTATTGATTTGAGAAGGTCCTAACCGATTTCACTTTAGGCTGATTACATTAAGGGTGTCAATCCTGCCATAAAGCCTTCGCCCGTTAAAACACCTTATACTGACTGCATTCCATCCAATTGCCAAACAGTAGGTTTTACTATGGAATATGACCCCTGGGGTAAAGGCATTTTATTGTTAGACATAAACTTATACCCCCTTAACCTCTTGCCTTCCTCAAGCCAATGAACATGGGCACGACTAAGAAGATAACTAGGAGTGAAAAGATCAATCCGCCTATGGTTCCAACAGCCAGAGCATACCAGAACGTTTCATTTTGGCCATAGAGGGTGAAGGGGATCAACCCAAGGGCTGTGCTGATGATCGTCAGCAATATTGGGACGATCTTATGGCGAAAAGCCTGGAGGTAAGCCTGCATGGGCGACAGGTTCGGGAATGCCGACATTCGCTGATTATATTCGTGCAGGATCAAGATCAGCCCATTGACCACCAAACCGGCAACCATGAAAAAGCTGGTACTGCCGCCCTGATCAAAGGGAAAATCAAACCAATAAAACGTCAGGAAAATACCGATGAACGAAATAGGAATTAAAATCAATATTACCCAAGCCTGCCGAAGGGATTCAAACATAATCGCACAGATCATGAAAATCAATACCAAAACCAACAGCATCAAACGGTTGACCTCTTTCTTTTCATTCTTCCAACGATGCCTTGATTGCTCAACTAAATAGCCCAAAGGGAGTTCCTTTTCCATTTCATCCATGACCTGATTTAGGAATTTAAGGCCAAAACTATAACTACCTTTATAATCAAAGGCCAGACCCTGGATATATTGCTGCTGCTCTTTTTTGATGGCATTGGCGACCTTGTTTTTAGTAAAAACAGCTGACTGGCCCAAGTTTAAAGCCAACGAATCAACCTGCAACTGCCGATTTTGCAAGCTCCACAGGTCAATCAGGCGGTCTTTCCCAGCCGTCAGCCGATAATCCATACCATCAGCTAACGTCCCGGTGGGTTGGGCATTTTGATCCGCAATCGCCAGCACATTGGGTATTTGATAGGCTGGAAAGTCATTGGCCAACAACTGACGGCGATCCAGTTCCATGTCAAAACGGTAACGATCCTGCTCATAAAACGAAAGAGAAGCTTCCGTATTTACGGTTGTGATACGAGGGTGGACTTCCAACTTTTGAGCCATGCGCTGGGCATAGAATCGCAATTGGTCTTTATTATATCCTATCATTTTCACCTGAAAACTGCGTGCCTGACTCTCTCCACCGCCGGATGAAAATGCTTTCCCAATTCCCGACACCGACCAACGAGCCCCTTGATAATTTTGCGTAAATGCAATCAATCGGTCCTTAAGCATATGTGGAAATCCAAAGCTGGCCTGACGTTCAAAAGTGATACTGATATTGGCATACTCCCCACTGCTGACATTGGTGGTATATTGCTTTATGCGCCCTGGAAACTGACTGAGATAGGACTCAATTTCCCGAATCAAAAAATCCATTTGTTCCAGTGTCGACCCCTGAGGCAAGCCCGAGCGAACATATAAGCGCGTTTCTTCAGCTTCCCGGTAAATCGCCCCTTCGTATACATAGAAAGTAAACAGGCGTAAAGTACCTCCAAAAATTTTATTCACTACTGGACGGACTTCCCCCAAATAATAATCACTGCCTAAGGTTTTGTTGTACAACTCCCAGTTATCAATCTTCTGGGGAAGCCAAAAAACAGGAATCCCAAAGGTCAAAATGACGACCATCACCCCCCAGCGTCGGTATTTTATCAAAAAATGTAATAATTTCTCGTATGCCTGGTAAAATCGAATCAACCGTTTTTTCCAAAAAATCGGCATACCTGAGCGGCTGACGTTGACAGTGGGTTTTTCCAAGGCTGGAATGAGGATATAAGCGACCAACAGTGAAATCGTCAGGTTAATCATCAGTACCCGGCTAAACTCCCACAAGTTCATTTGCCATCGCTCAGGCAAAAAAACCACAATCAGCAGAGCTGAAACGGTGGTCAGCGTTGAAGCCATTAAAGCTGGGAAAACATGCCGATTACCCCGGGTTTTCCAATGATGACTCATGACGATGATATTATCAATGATAATACCGAAGGAAACCGTGATTCCAGCCAAGGCGTATAGATGAATTTCAACATCCAATAGGTAATACAAAATGGATGCCATTCCCAAATTTGCCATCAGGGCTGCAAGCGTCACCAACAGGCGGTGCCAGGATCGGTAAGTGATCAAAACAAAAAACAAGAGTATGCCTAGTGATAGCAGACTCCGCTCTTTGATTTTTTGCAGCTCAACCCGTAAATATTCGGTCGTATCCTCATCCAGAAATAATCGATAACCACCCGGCAAATTGGCTTCGCCCGTTTGCATGGTCTCCCGAATAGACTGCCCTAATTCCAAAGTATTAACCCCTGGTTCTGGGTAAAAAAGTAATCGAATGCTACTTTCTCCATTAATTCGATAATGCCGTAATACAGCTTGTTCATTCAAACTGATCTGAGCCAATTCTCCCAACTGATACACCCGATCACCGATGGTGGTGACGGGTAACTCAGCCAGTTCCTGTGGGGACTCCGGCCGCCATTCCCGTAAGCGTACCTGAAAACTATAGTCGCCCTTTTCCAGACGCCCAAGGCTTCCCTGCTTTTGAGCTTCGGTCAATGCCCGCTGGATGGTGTATTTGTTCAATCCCAATTGTTGTAACGTCCCCGCATCGTAGGTAATCGTCCACTCCAAATCATTCCCTCCCCGAACTTCGATATTTTGAATACCTTTCACCAATCCCATTCGGGGTACAAATTGATCCTGAGCATACCGATAAATTTCGGCCGGATCAGCTGGACC
>JABSSK010000324.1 GCA_013214265.1 Saprospiraceae bacterium
GGTTTGCAGATAAACGTGCTAGCTCGAGATTTTTGCAATTGGCCATCGACTCTGGCAGCGCAGAAAGACAATTCCCCGCCAGGGCGAGTTTCTGTAGACGATGTAGTTGCCCCATGGAATCGGGCAATGTCTCAATTTGATTATCGGTTAAGATCAACCAGCGAGTCTGCAGTGGCAACGCATCTTCATCGACAGTGCGAATTTTATTCGCCTTAAAACCTATCATCTCAAGCTTAGGACAACTGGCTAATACTTTAGGCAAGGTTTCAAACTGATTGTTTGAGAGAAACAGGATCCTCAGCTGTGTCAGCCGACCCAGCTGCGTCAGCTGCTATCTATCTATCTGGATATTAGTTTAGTTTTACAGTTGGCTTTGGCTATCTCACGTGTCAACGGTCAGGATACTATGGGTTTTGGCCGTATTGGTTCCATCATTTTACGCATCAAAGATGACATCTACACTTCCGAAACTGTACAGAATACATTTTATTTCATAGATGCAGAACTCATGACTGTGCAGGAGCAGCCACTACCCCTTGCTCCGGAAATCCGCCCATATATTATTAAACCTATGACTACTTCTACCCAAAACATCCTAGATCAACACCAGATAAGTATTTATCCAAATCCTTCTGATGATCAATTATTCTGGACAACAGAACGAACTGATATTATGGCGATCGATATATTCAATATTCGTGGACAACGCACCCATCATCTTTTCAAGTCTGACGTATCGAGGATCGACATTTCAAATCTTCCTGATGGATTGTATCAAGTGCACTTTCGTACTTTAGAGGGTACCATCAGCAAGCGATTTGTTGTCACAGGAAATTAGATAATACCTGTTAATCGTTACTTAGCTTCCGCCCCAAGCAAGAACCAATCATCTTCAATTTTTATACCTGCAAATAGCTAAGACGACTAATTGCGCCACATTATAGACCTATTTTATCATTCATAATAGGTATGCAATCCGTACGCGTCGTATTTTCCTGATAATTCAAATGAATGGGTAGTCATGAGGTATTACTTACTGGTTTTGGGATTGGCTTTGGGTTATGGGATAGAGACATTCGCCCAGCGAGGAAGTATTATGGGGCGTGTCATTGCATTCCAGACCGAGGAGGCCATTGAATATGCAGCTATTTCTGTTTATCGATCAGCAGATTCGTCTTACTTAGCGGCACCATAACCAATAAAAATGGAGTCTTTACAGTAACTGAACTGCCTGTTAATCAACAGTTGTTTTATCAGGTTCAGTTTATGGGCTTTCAGACGTTTTCCTCGGATCCAATACAAGTCAATGGGAAAAGCGATGTAGGCGTGGTGTCCCTCCAACTGAATACCACCAACTTGGACGAAGTGACTGTAACCGGAAAGGCGGTAACTGCATCCTACCAAGTAGATAAGCAAGTATATGACGCAAGCCAATTTGAAAATACGCGTGGAGGTTCTGCTTCGGATGTATTAAGCAATCTTCCATCCGTTAGTATAAACGCTTTTGGTGAAGTTGCCATCCGCGGCACTACAGGATTTTACCTCATGATTAATGGAAAGCCCATTCAGGGCGACCCCTTGGCTTTGTTACAACAAATTCCGGCGAATACTATCGACGATATTGAAATTGTTACGGCTCCCTCCGCCAAGTATGACCCTGATGGGAAAGCAGGAATTATCAACATCAAGACCCAAACTGCTCTTACAGATGGTATCTTTCTATCCGCCAATCTACTGGCGGGTTTACCCGCTATTCAACCTTATGGCAATGCCAATAACACTCCACGCTATGGTGCTGATCTCACCTTTAATGCCCGAGAAGGAAAATGGAACTATTCAGCCGGCCTGGATTACCGCCGATACGACATATCAGGCCGCCGAGAAGGATACGTCAATACTTATCAGAATAGTGTATTAACCGAGTTTCCCTCTGATGGA
Organism: Saprospiraceae bacterium; assembly: GCA_013214265.1. Classification (GTDB taxonomy): domain Bacteria; phylum Bacteroidota; class Bacteroidia; order Chitinophagales; family Saprospiraceae; genus DT-110. Next base: position 1,939 of record JABSSK010000324.1, read on the forward strand.
GAGCGAAGCTTCGATGAAACCAATTACTCGGGCCGTCTTTCTGTAGCTTTCACACCTAATACCAAGCATTCCTATGCGGCAGGTTTCTATGCCGGTAAGCGTACCAAGGAACGCACTGCAGATATTCTTTATCTGAATCAGCAGCGGGTACGAATTCCTGAAAACCAATTTTTGGGTACAGAACCTTACTATACCCTATTTCTAGAAAACAATGATGTTTTTGATGGTGGAACTCCCATAAATACAAATACTTATTATAATGAGAACCTAAGGGTTCGACGTAGTGACTTCCTGATCAGTTCTTTTGACTACAAACACCAGATTAATACTTCATCTAGCCTTTCGTTTTCCGCTTTATACGAGCATACCATTTTAGGGGGCCCTACGGATAACGCCAGTCTGGATTGGCCCAATACCGATCACATCTTACAACTTCAGTTTAATGATAATGACAATCCTCTGGACGGATTACGATTGCAGGTCGATTTCAAGCACCAGTCCGATCAAAAAACCTGGGAAACAGGCTATCAATTTCGTTTTCTAAATCATCCGGGAGATTTCGTGTACTTCGACCGTGACCTGGACAATCAGGTCTGGATTGAAAACCCCGTATTCACCAACAGTATCGACTTAACCCGACGTATTCATTCGGTTTATGGCCAACTCCATGAAAAGCTAAACCGACTATCCTATACAGCAGGCTTAAGAATGGAGTATTTTGACCGAGAAGTACGGATAGCACAACCACCTGAAACATATACCCTCAATCAATTTAATCTGTTCCCTACATTCAACCTGGGATTTAACGCATCGGAGGAATTGACCCTCAAAGCAGGCTATAGTCGAAGAATAGAAAGAACCACCACATTTAAAATGACTCCTTTTCCCGAAAGGGAGCACTCCGAAACCCTGGAACAAGGAGATGCTGAATTGCAGCCCGAGTATATTGATCTTGTAGAAGTAGGTGCAGTAAAAAAATGGGGTGAACAATCCGCTTTCGCCACACTTTACTACCGAAAAGTCGATAACATAATTAATCGGGTGAACACGGTTTTTAACGATACCATCCTAAACCGAATCTATACCAATGTTGGCGTAGCTCATGCATATGGGATGGAGATAGGAACCACCCTTTTCCCATCCTCTAAAATACGGTTTTACGCAGGTGGCAATGTATATAATTACCGAATTGAAGGTACGCTCTTTGATTCATCCGTAAATACCTCGAATACTATTTTCTCAATTAATGCTAATGCAACCTATTCCTTTAGTCCTTCCTTTTCGGCTCAGCTGGCGTTCAATTATTTGTCTGAGCGAGTGACTGCTCAGGGGCGTGATTCTGAATTTTATAACCCTGCACTCACCATTCGAAAAACATTTCGTGACAATACCTTTTCCGTGGCATTCCAATGGCAAAATATTGATCTGGGATTATGGGATGCTAATGAGCAGCGAATCACAACGGTTCAGCCCGACTTCTTCACCACCACCAATTATGTATACGAGGTAGATATTATGCAACTGACCCTCACCTACCAGCTTAATCCGCTTTCGCAAAAAATAAAGCTTCCTAAAAGTGAGTTTGGGGTAAAAGAGTTTTAATTATAGTTCTATTCCTACGGTTAAGAATACGCTACGCCCATCAGCCGGGATAATACCTGGCCCTGGGTATGCGTCTGCGCGTCTGGTGAAGTAAGCCTCATCAAGCAGATTGTTACAGGAGAGCTCGAAAGTTAATTTTTTCCATTTATAAGAGGCACTAACGTCAGCAACCCAATAATCAGGAATAATACCATTGACTGCTGATGCTGTCCGACGTGCATTAGTAGCATCCGTAAAATGCTCGGAAGTGAAAGCTATGCTTCCTCCTGCCCGAAAAGCGCCACCTTGCCATCCAAAACCTGTTCGAAACATAATAGGCGGTGCCAATTCGACTTTACGCCCCCGTACGCTATTGTCCTGCGTATTAATATACTTAGCATCCACCACCGCCGTATTTACAAATACAGTGAGCTGCCTGCTAGAGTCCTCGGGGGAGATAAAATCCCAGATATCCCATTCTGCGAAAGCTTCTATCCCATAAATCTGGGCATCAGATATGTTAGTACGCAATCGAAAGTCATTAAATAATGGAGGTTCATCAGCACGGAGTAACAACCCAATACGGTCCCGATACAGAATATGAAATGCTGTTACATCCAGGTACAACTGACTGTTTTTGCGAAAGCGAAAACCTAAATCAGCCGTAAATCCACGTTCATCCTGAATATTTGGATCAACCCGACCATTAGGGTTGTTAATACGCAAATCTGTAAAGTTTATAGCTCGATAGTTCTGAGAGATATTACCATAAAGCTCAAGTTGCTGCTTTGGTTTAAAAGAGACACCTACCCCAGCCAAGAGAAAAGAACGATTACGAGCTAGTGATTCTTCTTGGCGATTTTCTGTTATCAGATTACCTGCCGCATCAAAGACACGTTGTTTGAAATACCCTTCCGCCTGTGTTTGAATATATTCGAATCGGATGCCTGGTGTAATTGTCCAGTGTTCATTTACACTTATAATCTGCTCAGCAAAAAGGGCCATATTCTGGCTTGGAAAATCGTAATCAGAGTTTTCTAGGTCATCCGGATTAAGAAAAGAGAAATCAGGATCTGATCCTTGGCTACCATCACCTTGGCGGGCATCTGAAAAACCACGATACAAGCGCCCTCCAACCAGAAGAGTCTGATCGAGGTCGAGTAAGCTGAATCGATGTAACAACCGTACTTCAGAACCAATATTCTTGAACATTCCATCAATAAGAGTACGATTCCCACCAAAGTCAATATTATTGATTGGAGTAAGAGCACCCAATGATTGCCGTTGTGCAAGTAGTCCGAAGTTTCGGATGTTAAGCCTAGTAAAGTCATTAAAGGAATAGTCTAAAGTCAGTGCAAAAAGGTTCCAATTAATTTTGAACCAATTTCGATATCGAATCGACTGTCGTGGATTTTGTTCAAAGAAAGCGTCTGTGAGGCCTCCTGGCTGTTGGGCCAGATATCCCATAATTGTAGTTTCTAACCCAAGGGATAGTTTTTTCGTAGGCCTAAAATCAAGATTCAGGTAACCGTTATTCAATTCAAAATCCGAATTTGGGCGCCAACCACTACCTTGGCGGCGATTAAAAAAGGAGTAATAGCTTATTTTTCCGTCACTGATCGTCCCTGCCAAGCTATTAAATGACCCAAAGAAACCAAAAGAACCAACCGTCTGGCGAGAAATAAACTGTACGGCTTTATCCTTGGTGGGTTCGCGAAAGACAAAGTTAACCATCCCCCCAAATTGGGTTCCGTACTGCAAACTGGCCGCCCCACGAACTACTTCAATACGCTGCAGTGCCTCGGAAGGGGGCGTATAATAACTTTCTGGGTAGCCTAATGCATCAGCACTAAT
>JABSSK010000325.1 GCA_013214265.1 Saprospiraceae bacterium
CGAGCAATCCCAGTGGTTTCAGTCTCATTTCAGAACGTACGCTCCTGGCCCGTTTCCGCAAGATTCGGCTTTACTAGCGCGTACAGGGTTCCCCAAAGACTCTCTTTTGGGATTGGACACCTTGTCGGTAGATGATTCTATGACTGTGATAGATCGCCAAACGGGCCGAAACCACCAAGCAGAACTATATGACTATCTGTACCAAGCTTTACAGAGGCAGGATGTACTGATCGAGCGGTTTTTCTTTCAGGGTGATCTTCGTGCTTGTACGAATGAGATGTTTCCGCAGGGTATCGGTTTACGCGATTTGCATCACCGGTTTCCAGAAGCCAGGGTTCTGATTATAAGTGATGGAGGACGCTTGTTGAATTTGCGTACCGGAAGCGTCAGTAGATGGGTTAGCCGGTTATTAAATAATTGGAAAGCATACGCTTTACTCACCCCCAAACCTGTAAATAGTTGGGGTAAAAAAGAGCGTAGGCTCCGTCAGCTCATGCCGGTTGTGCCAGCATCTTTACAAAGCATGTCTTTCCTGGCGGATCAGTGGGCTGCACAGGATGAAGCTGACTTTAGCCAGTGGCCAGCGTATGTTCAGGATGCCACCCAGACCGATATTGTTTTAGATGATTCCTTGATGCGCACCCTAGCCCAATCATATGATGAAGTAACCTTACAATGGATTGCTGGTTGTGCTATTTATCCCGAGCTACAATGGGATTTAACCCTGCTAATGGGGAAGACCCTCAGTACGGAAGACCGAAATTTACTTCACTTAACCGATTTGCAGCATTTGCTGCGATTACCATGGTTTCAGGAAGGTGAGATGCCAGAAGCAGTCCGGTTAGTATTATTGGATTGGCTTAGTCAGCAATACCCTCAAGTTGAATCGTTATTGCGTAAGACTTTACTTGAAACGGTACAAAATCAAGAACCGCCTGTTGATTCGGTAGCATATGAACCTTTTCGCTTACAGATGGCTTTCAATGCATGGAGAACGACACCGCGTGCGGACCGAAAACGAGAGCTGGAACAGTGGCTAGAACAGGAAGATACCGATATGGTTGTAGCGCGTTTTTTGGATGGTGAACCGGGCATGATGGATATGGTCCTGCCGGATCGTTTTCGAAAATTTGCGTTTAGAGGTGGTCATAAAAAATGGGCAAGTGGGAAAAGCCAACGAGACCTACGATTCGCTAGTATGCTTTGGTTGGGATTATCGATCGCTTCATTTGCTGTTAACCCTACGGTAACCACTTGTGACGGTACCAAGAAAACATACCTGATACCTTCTATTACACAACCGTATGACTCGGTTGCCATTATTGGAGAAGATGGGGCTACTTATGAGTTGTTGGCGGTTAGCCATACGGATAGTGTACTCATTATGCGTAATGGCCCAGGTTTGGTGCGCTATTGGTTGCCCGGAGAATTGATGACACCGCTTGATCTTCCTAGCCAGGCTGTTCAGACGATTACTTTTCCCGGGAGAAGCAATGTCCTGCCGGGCGCAAAGCAAACCCTTCCTGACGATGCGCATCTTTTTTCTTTTCTGGTGATTCAGAATCAAAGGTTATGGGGGGTAATAGGCAACAGCACAGGGCATCACATAGTGAATCTTTCAAGAGATAATGAGGTGGCCGATGCGGCTACTTATCAGTTAGATCGTATACCGGTAGCATATCAGGACGGGCGAGTACAGCTTATAAATTCAAAAGGTAATGTGTTAGCTATGGCTCGACATGACGGTGTGGAACATATTGCAGCACCTTACTTTAATGGCGGAGAGATTACTACGGTATCCCGCGATAGTTCAATAGTGGTATGGGATAAAACAGCATTAACAGAAAAGACCCGTTGGCAATTGCCTTATCCTGCTCAGGAGCTACATATGAGTTGGAACGGTGATTATGTGGTAACTGCTGGAAATGGGCTGGTGCACGATTGGTCGATTCGGGGTGAATTGATTTATACTTCCCACGGTACGGATATTATAAATGTGCTAGCCAACACCTTTACCTTCCGGCAGGCGGGGCAGGTTTTTACGCGCCAATTTACCTATGACCAAACCGTAAAAAAGTATGTTACGGGTACTTCTGATTATGCATTTGCAGGAAGCTTAGGTCGGATCTTTAGCATAAATCCAGAGGGAACCCATATTCTTCGCTGGGGCTCTGGAACGATAGAACCGGATGGTATAGACATATGCCTATTCAACGCATTGGACTCAGCTATGTACATAGAGCACCGGTCCAGGCAGTTTGCTTTTCACGGACAGCTAGATTCCTTGGATACGTATATGAAGTGGTTATCAGAACTATCCATTTCAGATTCATTATATCGGGCCAGAACAGCTAACGTAGCAACTGTTCTATACAATCGTGCCCTACAGGCTGTAGTGGAATCGGACACCACCTTTGCTTGTGTTTTAATGGATTGGGCCGTTGCTATTGATAGGGGGCGATCACCATTATTTATTCAGGCGCAAGAAGCGATCTGCTTAAGCAAGGACAAAGATCAGGAGATGCAAACCGAAGTGGTAAGGACCGCAACAGTAGTAGATGCCAATACGGGCTCCCCTTTAAGGGACGTCCAAGTGCAAAGCGACTTGGGTAATTTTAAGACCAACCGGAATGGGCAATTTGAAATACAGATACCCCAAAATAGAGAGTCGGGTACATTCAATTTATTTTTCAATAAAGAAGGATACCAACCCCAACAACAGTCTTTGGCGAATAGGGAAACGATGGAGGTGATTCAGCTTACACCCGTAGAACAGGAAAGTAAATTACAAATCTCGAAGGATGGTAGGCGTTTTGGATTAAAAGAGGGAGACGAATTTGTTCTAAAACCAGCTTATCAGCGGATTGAAGCGGATGCACAAAGTGGTTATTTTCGCCTGTGGAGCCCAGAAAATAAAGGTATTGCTAGGGTAGGTATGGCTGACCCACAAGGTAAAGTGGTCGTTCCAGTGGAATATCAGCAGATCCGCTTCCCACGTTCCGGACTAATGGCTGCACAAAACTATTCATCAGGACGTTGGGGCTATCTCGATGCGGTAACAGGAGAAGTACAAATTGATTTCGATCATGATGAGGCGGAATCTTTCCTAGGAGAAACAGCTAGTGTAAGTAGCCTAGGTAACCGTTACTTTATTGACCGATTTGGACTGTGTGTTCAAAATTGCCCAGAGGCTGTTCTAATAGATATGCTGGAGGCATACCTACTAGGCAGATATCCTGATATGGAAAATGCTAGGGATAAGGTTTCTAGTCATGTACAGTTGACCGAGATGCTGACTGCTGCTATCTCTATGAAAGGGGGCGACACGGGTAGCGACTTTTTTAAGGGGTTCTACAATAATCCTGAAACTTTAAAAGAGATGGATCCGTTGATTATTGATCGCCTCCAAGAGTTACTCCTCAAAACGGATAATCTCCCATACGAAGTACGAGTATTTCTCAAGTCGTTCATTAATTCTTATCATAGTTTACAGATTTCCAAGGACACAAGTGAGGAATTGCCTCCAATTATTGCGGATATTCTGCCGGAGATGCGGTCCGTTGCGGGAGGTACCTTTTTGATGGGTTGCACAGAAAAAAGAAGGACGCAATGCGAAGCCGTTACGCTGCCTGCGCATGAAGTTACGGTACAGCCTTTTCTGATGAGTAAATATGAAGTTACGAATCGTCAGTTTGTTGTTTTTCTGCGCAACATGTACAATCGAGTGGATGATATTCGCGAATGGTATGATCCGGATAAAGGGCGTATTCAAGGAGATAAATATTGGTATGAAGTACCTAGTCGGTATTCGGAACACCCTGTAACTGGGGTAACTTGGCAGGGAGCAAAAGCATTCGCTAACTGGCTGGCATCGATAACAGGGAATAATTATAGGTTACCTACCGAAGCGGAGTGGGAATTTGCTGCTAGAGGTGGTAATGGGGGGGGATTAGATAATTTTTCTTTTGCTGGGAGTAACCGTATGGATCAGGTTGGCTGGTATGCGGGGAATAGCCCGGAGGGCACACATGTTGTGGGACAAAAAGAAGCGAATCAGCTTGGGGTTTATGATATGTCGGGCAATGTTTGGGAATGGATGGAAGACTGCTGGTTCGATAATTATAATGAAGCACCTCAGAACAGTGAAGCCCGCTTGGGGAATGATAAGGATTGTTTTTATCGGGTGCGCAGAGGTGGCGGATGGGACAGTGAGTCAGATCAGGCTAAAGTGATATATCGCAAAAACGGAACGATTGAGCAATCAGATGAACATACAGGTTTCAGGTTGGTCTCAATTGGAAGGGTATCGAAGGTGGACAGGTGACTTGGTGATTGGTAGTCGATTGCGCAGTAACGCTATTAAAAGAACAATAAACTTCTAGTTGTTCGTACCCTCAATAATAGGATACCATGTTTGGCTGTCTTGCAAAAGAAAAAAAGATTTACCGGCATCATTACCAATAGCTAGGGCTGGAGATCGGCTGGTATGATTTTGCTAGGGATATTTTTTGCGAAAGCCAACTAAATATATCAAGGCAATGCCAAAGGCAAAACATGCTGCTAGCATGTGCGCTTGCTGCAGATTTGAAAAAGTTAGTAAAGGTTGAAAAGCAACAGGAGAGAAAAATTGGCCCAGAAAAACAGCGCCAGTCATACCACTCATAATTCGACCGCGGTTTTGGGGGCTACTTTGCGTAAGCAAACACAAGGATGTATTGGGGATTATAAGGCCGGCACCTAACCCTGCTAGGGCAGTGGATAAGGCTGCAGTAGCTACTGTCGGGGAATAACTAATCAATAGATAGCCACCGCCCATGAGCAGAAATAGAATAAAGTAGATCTGATTGAAAAGAAGACGAGCTTTTAATTTATTATAAAAAAATGAGGCTGTCGCTGCCATAAAGGTACCTCCGATCAAGCCTGCACTTATGGTGATTCCTTGCTGTGCGCCAAGACTACGCATCAGAAAAGGGGATTGGACCGGGATTACATAAAATAGGACCATCCCTAAAAAAACGGTTAGGTAAACAGGCCATAACGTACGCCAGGGTATCCCCTGGTGTAGGGTTGATGCCTGAGCGTTTTCTTCTTTAGGTGGTTCAAACAAGACTTTCGCCGAAAGGAAAAGAACGACAATAGCCGATAGATACACACCGAATGGGTATCGCCAACTGCTATCGGCTAATAGTCCTGATAATGTTACAAATATCGTACCACCGAAAGCCATAAAAGCCCCCTGAATACCGAGAAAATTGGCGCGTTCCTCTCCTTCCATGTAATCACCAACTAAGGCAGTAGCTCCGGTCATAGAAAAGGCAACGGCTCCTCCTAAGAAAGCCCGTCCCACC
>JABSSK010000326.1 GCA_013214265.1 Saprospiraceae bacterium
GAATTCGACATAACAGACGTATTAAAAAACAATAAAGTTGAGATTATGCTTGATCATAAAAGTTACATTTTCGATAGGAATGTTTTAGACGGGGCAATAATTGCTTTGAGTCACTAACACCCGACGTAAAGCTACTAACACTGTGGCTTTGGTCGTTTACAGCATTAAGCCAATAAAGGCAATGCTACGCTTTTTAGAGTAAATTAGCTCTAAGGGTTTGGTGTTTGCTTAAAAAATGCGAATTGTTAGATATACGGGATGAGTTCAGATTCATTTCATTGGACAAGGATAAATGTTGCACAATGTATATTTATTTGTTAATTTATTTTAAAAACTTATACGCCTAGAGTTAATTACTTTTAAAACAAAAAAATAATCTAAATAATTTAACTATTTCACGGGGTCAGGGATGAACAGATTAACGTATTACTTTTTTACAGTAGCATTAATATCCACAAGCTTTAATTCATTTGCAGCAGCAAAATTAAAGTATCTTAGCGTTAAAAATGATGTTGTATATTTCTCCCTCACAGAAAATAAATCTCATACAAAGCTAAGCTGTGTTTCAGATGAAAATACTGAGATATGGGCTTTTTCTTTGAACGAATCTGATGCCGATCAAAAATTAACTTTATTAACCACCGCATTTGCCACTAATTTAAGTATTACCGTGACGCCAGCCGGGCAATGTGTTGATAATCTATCGGTTGAAAAACCGAGAGAAATTTATTTCGGCTAAGTATTACTTTCTAACAACTTATTTACACCAAATTTATTTAAACCAATTTAACTAAACAACTAAACAACTAAACGGAATTATTATGAAAAAGACAATTTTTTCAATTTTATTTATCGCAAGCTTTAATTTGTATGCCAGTGCTAAGGTGAGCTTTTTAAGTGTGAAAAATGACGTTGTCTATTTTTCTATTGCCGCAGATAAAGAACAAACCAGCCCGGGCTGTGTTGCTGCTGAAAACTCAGACCTTTGGGCGGTGTCGCTTTTAGAAACAACCGGCAGAGCCATGTATTCTATTATTGTGACCGCAATGGCAGCTGATCACGAAATTTCAATTGAAACCGCTAATGACTGTGAGGCTAGTGCTGGCTTTGAACGGCCATTAGAGGTTTATGTTGGTACGCGAAATAATTTACCTATAGGTATAGTTACCAATTGTAATGATGTACTTCTTAATGATCCTAATGCTCCTGATGGCCCTTACTCAGTTCAACCAATTGGAACTGGCGTATTGCAAGTTTATTGTGATATGGAATGGGATGGTGCATGGACTTTAGTGATGAGGGCAAAAGAAATGGATTACGCGAATTGGGATACAACAGGCTTTGTAAATAAGGAAATAATTCCTAGTCCAATTTTAAATGTTTCTTATAAAATCACAGATGAACTGATAAATATTTTAAAAACTACTGTATATAAAGTGGTGCTTGACGAAACAAATGTTCAAAGATTTTTCAAAGGTAATTGTATTTATAATCACCAAGCTAAAGCATCTGGTGATTGCGCTAAGAGTTACGCTGATCTGTATTGGAGTGATCCGACTTACAATGTTTCGTCGTATGATTATATCCGTGGGGTATATGATTTTCAGTATATTCAAACTTCTTATAGGGGTGGTTGGAGGGTTGGAGATGGAGAAAATGGACAAAACTTTAAATATGAAGATGGTCAGCAGATTGGGAACGGATACAATTACGAAGCTTCTTTCACACTTTGGGTAAGATAACCAATGAAATACTTAATAACAATTATAACCATAGTATTTTCTTCTGTAACATTCGCATCAGCAAAAGTTAGCTACGTTAGTGTCAAAAGTGACACTATTTATTATGCGACTGCTACACCAAAAACGCATACTATTCCGGCATGTGCCACCTCTGAAAATAGTAATAAATAGGCATTGAACATTTCTAATATTTCCGGTCGGGCAACGTACTCTACACTAATTACAGAAACGACATAAAATTTATATTTATCAATATTTTATATAAACCATTGCGCCGTTAAACTTGGCTACGAAAGAACAATTTAAATAACGCTAGGCTCTGATATTAGGGTTAGCTGATGAAGTAATTAATTTATTAGTGACTCAGGCATATAGAGTTACTGATATAGGCCCACCTCAGGCAAGAAACAATAATTAGCACCGATTATGCTTGGGCTGTAGGAAGTACCAGCACAATTGATTTTAAAGTAGCAAATGATGACAACCCAATCGCTGATTATTCTCATGAGTTTTCTTTTACCTTTTGGGTTAAATAATAAAAATATAGGGATCGCTAACCAATAGCGCTAATGGAATTATGATATTTTTTTCTAAAATTAGAATTATTACTACTTTTTTACTTTTATTACCTTCATTTACCCAAGCAGTTAGTATCGGTTGGATACCGGCCGTAGTTGATTATATAAATAAAGGAGGGCCAAAACCTCCTTCTGTGCCAAGTTGCCTTGACGTTCCAGCTAATTCAGCTTTTCAAACTGATTTCAACATTACCTGGTGCAGTGTAACTAACGCGAGTTATTATGAATTACAAGAATCAAACGCAGACATCATTTATTCAGGTATTAATACTTCATTTACCGAAAACTTAGCTGACGGGAATTATACCTACCAAATCAGAGCTTGTGATGATAATGGCTGTAGCGAATTTACTGAACAGACAACTATCATAGTTGCACCTGTGCCAATTCCAGAAGCACCTACCAATATTTCAATCCCATCTAATATCTATGAAATAGCTGAATATGCTCTAAGCTGGCAGGAAGCTAATGGGGTAGTTGATTATTATGAAATAGAACGAACTATTAACGGTGAAACCATAACTCAACAAGTAACCTATGTTTCAGAAATACCCGTATCTTTATCCGTAGGCAGTTACGAATATACCATTAAAGCCTGTAACAGTACTGGTTGTAGTGTAGCTGCACCAACAACATCAATTACTGTAAATGAAGCTATTACAGGGAATTTGTATCTTGATAACGCGAAGAATAGTGAAGGAATACCACAAAGTAGTGATCTTAATTTTTATTTGAATTGGCATGAAAATAATTCAATTACTCAATATCAATTAAGTTAACAATACACTGATTTTGATTTTCTAACACAAACGATTCATGTTGACTTAGTTGGACCATTATCAAAATACGATATTTTATTACCTGATAATACAGCTAATGGTGATGTGACTTTTTATCTTACTGAATATCATTCAGGCGTGCCAGTTGAAACACGAAAAGTTACAGGTAAAGAATGGAGGCGTTTAGAAAAACCTGTAATCACAAGCTTCTCAAGTTTAAGTTCTGATGACGAACGGATCACTATAGCTTGGAATGACGTTGAAAATGCAGATTATTATCGATTTAGATTTACATTTCAAACAGAATGTTGCACAAAAAAAGTTTCCAGTTTTTCTAATAATGTAACAAAATCTCCATTTGATTTTCAAATATACAATGCAACTAGTGACTTTTTAATTCCAGGTAAAGTAACAGTACGGATTGAAGCGGTTACCAACAACGATGTGATCGGTTACTCTGGTAATAGTGTACCAAAAGATATGATGTGGCGCACAACTGCAACAGGTGGAACCCCTCCAAAAATATTATCTGTGTTTCCCACTAAAGAAACCGCCTTAAAGGTTGATGAGCCAGTAATTTTACGTGCAGAAGTTAGTGATGATGGTGCTATAGATAAAGTTGTCTTTAACATATGGGGGCCCGGAACTCATGGCGCTTATATTGAGGACACAGTAGCACCTTACGAGGCGGATTTCTCAGATCGTTTTAATGGAACAACTTTTGGTACTTATACCATATATGTAACCGTTTTTGATAACTATGGTAAATCGACAACCACACAACACGATATTTCACGGCCAACGAACATAATACCGCCACCAACAGTTGAATCGGTAGTAGCATTAGCTGATGGTAATTTTAATGTGACCTGGAGTGGTTCAGATTATGCTATTCGAAATCTTCTAATTCTAGCAACAAACTATCCTCAATATGGTGGGATAATTCGTGATTACGATATAACTGGTCCGGTAACAGAGATATCTCGTAATCCAGGCAGCTGGTATTATATAACGAGCTGTTACGGTAATAACTGTGATTATCAAACCCGTAGTGAGTTATTTAAGCTTGAGCCTTTTGTTAGTACTCCCGATAAACCAACATTATCATTACTCTCACAACCTGATGCTGACGGGAAGTTTACGCTGACTTGGTCAAAGACTACCACTGATGGTGATTATAATGTTTATGAAAGTGTAGGTGATGTAAATGGCACACCAATTAATATATACAGTAACTTAAAAGTAAATCAGATTGATATTACCCGTCCAACATTCAACAGCTATTTTTATTCAGTTGAAGCATGTAATGAAGGTGGCTGTGAGCTTTCAAACATTTTAAATGTTGATGTGCAACCAACAGGTGAAAATGCGGCGATTACAATAAATTCACCCACTGAAAACAGTGTATTTAATGAAGACGAATCGCTAATTGTCGATATCGATGTAATGCCATCTGCTGGTCGTCAAATATCTAAAGTTGAAATAAGTTTAGACAACATAAACTGGCAATTGACAACGGCTGTAAATAGAAATTACCAAACTGAAATTTTAAGCTTAACCAAAGGAGATAAAACATTATTCGTTAAAGTTACTGATGATGTTGGCCATGAAACTCTTGCTAATATTGTTTTTACCGTACTTGAAACTCCAGAGGTTTTAACTGACTCATCAGGAGATTTATACATATCATTGCCTAAATTAAATGGTATTGAATATATTCAAGCTAATGGGAGTGACAATGGTTGGTCTGTAACTGAATTGACGCAAGAACAGTGGAATTCACTTGTTTTATTGTCAAGTAATTACACTGTTGAGTATGGTGAATTTCAAGGTGACGGATTAGAAGATTTCAAAATAATAAATAATGATACTTCTCAAAGTATTATATTTGAACAAACAGGTGAAGGTTATTTGATGCATTCACCTGAAATATTAAGTATTGATATTAAAAATCTAAATATTGAAAACAGTAACTACCAGGTTAGCTGGACTTCAACGACTGATAATGCAACATTTGAATTATTTGTCGAAGTGGATGGTGTATGGGGAAGCGGTGAAACAATAGTAAATGAAACAATAAAAAATGTATCATCTCTGGATGGTCGCTACCGTTACAAAATTCGCGCATGTATAGATACCATCTGCTCCGCTTCTAAAATTTCTGCACCGATCACTTTATATAAATTTACTAAAGCATCAAGTGTCGTCAGTAATACACCCTCTTTAGCGGAGTTAAATAATAATGTT
>JABSSK010000327.1 GCA_013214265.1 Saprospiraceae bacterium
TTCTTGATCAGATAAAAATAGTTCATAATATACATATACTACATCTTGATATTTATCTGTTTCCAATATTTCATTAGGATTAAAAGAACAAAGTAGATATAACTTTTTATAATCTACATCTTGAATTGTAACTACTGATGAATAATCTGGAGTTTTTACATCAAACTCTTCAGGTACATTTTTAATTTTTCTTAATTCTTCTGAAGTTGGATTAAAACAAATAGGAGTTAATAATACTTCTCCTGTAAATTTTCCCTTTGTTACGTTTGCTTTATTAGCTCTATTAATAGTATTACTTGTTGATTTCATTATATATATATTTAAATTAATTAATTAGTTATTTATTGTTAGTTATGCTTCTTCTTGAATTTCAATTGAAACATTTTCTCCTTTATCAAAAGATACATCTTCTTTTTCTTCAACTTTTTCAAATTTTGAATAAGTAAATGCTCCTGCTGTAAAATCTTCAGTAGCAAATAATTCAATTTCAAAAGTAGTAGTTTCATCTAAATTGATATTTAGATTATTAGCAACTTGATTATAAATACTTTTACTAGAAACATTCTTAGTACCTGTATTAATGATAAAAGCTTTATAATTTTTATTATTAATAGGTACTTTAGGTGTAGGTACTACACCTAGTACAGCAGATTCATCTCCTTGATTAGTTACTTGAAAATTATTAAAGTGAATTAAATATTGTTTACTTCCGTCAAGTTTTAAAACTTGAGAAGCTTTTTTATTAATATGAATAGTATATCTAGTGCTTTTACCAGAATTGTTAGCACTAAAAGTTAATACAGCATTGCTTGGATATTTTTCGATATTTTTCATATTTTCTGTTTCTTTTTTGATTAAGTTAAAATTCATTTTTATATATATTTATTAGTTAATTATTAATTATTATTTAAAATTTCAATTGTTCCAGTTTGATCATCTACTCTCATATTAGTGTTAGTAAATTCAGCAGTTTCATAATCTGAATACAATCCTCCAATTAAGTCTGATGCTGCAATACGAGCTGCTCTAGTAATACATCTAGCAGTCATCATGTATTTAGGCATTCTTGACCAATTATCTTTAGAAGTCCAACCTGCTTTAACAGCATCGCTCCAATAAAAATCTACATCATTTGATATTACTTCTTTGAGTTGTGGATAATATCTTTTAATTCTTACAGTAGTAACATATTCAAAAGCAGGTTTTGATCTTTCTGTTATTTTAAAAGTTTTTTGATATGTTCTAGTTTTATAAGATCCGTCCTCTTCTTTATAATACATAACTTTACCTTCTTCATCTAGTTTAGGAACTTTGACAATTTTATCTCCTTTTTTAACATCTTCCATAATAGGAATTTTATCTTGAGTTACCATTACAGGTTCGTAGTCTTTAATTAATTGTACAGATACACCATTTCTACTTAAAATACCAGGTATAACTTTTGATTTAATAGCTACTTGACCTTGAATAATATCAATACTATTCAATGATTGTAATTCACTCATTCCTAAATCTCTACCTACTGTTATAATTTGTACAATTTGAGCAGGGTTTTTAATATTAGAAGGTGCTAATTTATTATCTATTATTGCTTTTCCAATTTCTAGTAATCCTTCAAAGTTATTATTATAATGTGAATTTTTAGTTAGTTCTTTCATCTTAAAATTTTAATTGTTTTTTATCATTTTGTTACTATACCTTTTTGCATAAATTGTTGATGGTATTCTTTAAACTTCTCTGAGCTAATCTCAGTAAAGTCAAAGTATTTTAGATTGTTCAACATAGGTACAGTTCTATCTGCTTCACCTTCTCTATTTTTAATTAAATGCCAGTATATGAATTGAGTAGCTTCTCCAGTTTTCTCAGCCATTAAATATACGGGTAGTTTTTGATCAGTATAAGATTTAATATTAAGTTTACTCGGCATATGTGATATTAATATATAATCTGAAAAATGTTCTATAGTACTACTTTGAAATAAATCTGAAGATATAGGATAATGTAATTCTTCTGTCATTATTCTATCTCGATGTTTAATATCTCTATTCATCTGAGATAATACAATGTAAAATACATTACCACCTTCACTTGCTATTTTCTTTTTAGTATAATTTAGAGTTTCCATTAAATTATCTATTTTTCTCTTAGCATCTTCATTTTGTCTACCTTTAGTAATACTAGCATGATCAATTTCTACAATCATATATTTACCAGTTGGTTTACATAACTTTTTCCAAGTTTCATATATAGTTTTACCTATAACTAAGTCATTTTGAGGTTCTTCTACATAGTATAAAGGATAATTCATTAACTTTTTATAATGATCTTCATATAATTCTTCTAAAAACTTTTCATCTGTTTTACCATAAGAACTATATAGATCAGATAATAATGTTTTTGATCTATTAGCTATTTCTCTACCTACAGTTTTATGAGCTAACATTTCAAAATTAAAAGATAATGCTATACCTTTTTTAGGTGAATTTCCACTACTTAAATTAGCTATAATACTATTAACCAATCTTTTAGCTAGGGTAGATTTACCACCACCACTAAGTGCAGATATAGTTAACATAGTATTACTTTCAAATCCTCCTTGTATTATGTGATTCAAACCTTTATAACATGTTGCCAAACTTACTATTTCACCTCTTGATCTTTTTAGAGCATATTGATAATTTTGTTCAACTACAGTTTTCTGATCTAATAATTTAGGAACTGTAATTTTAGGTTTAGTATAATTTTGATTTTGGTACATTTGGTAATTCTCTTGTATCTTTATTTCTATATAATTTAAATTCTGTTGACTGGATACTTCTTTCTATCATAGTATCAATATTACCAGTATCATTAATCCATGAACCCATCCTTTTCATATACATTAAAGTATTATTAGCCGTCTTTTTACTTTCATTTGTTCTAAGCCAAACTTCATACTTTACTGCTGTTATGACAGATTCCATGTTATAACCTGATTTTATCAACTCTTTTATCTTACTTTTTATTTTAACTTTATTACCACTTCTCAGTGATGAACCTTCGCTTGAATATCCTAATAATTTGTTAATATCTGTAGGAAAAGCTTGTCTAAAATCTTTATACCACTCTTCTATTGTTTTTTCAATATTCACTACTTGTTCATTTCTTACTGTAGCTATATTTCCAATTGTATAAGTGACTTTGAATTTATGATTTTCACCTCTTAAGTCAGCTTTAGTATACAGTATAAATTCATTATTAGATAGAGGTTCTATTACATTATTTTTTATTAAATAGTTAAGTTCTTCTTTAGTACATTTTAATTCCATTATTTATTTGTGTATATATAAATTTTCTAATTCCAGTTGTTTTTTTTCAGGAACATTTATCCTATTCCCAATACCGTGTTCATACCACTTTTTGTCATTTACAGAAGATGAATATGTAACGTAATCAATACGTTTAATAAGATCTACACAATCATATATTGTTCTTTTTACTATAAGAACTCTATTATCACCATCTTCGTTAGTTTTATAAGTTTCAGATGATTCTATGCTATCTTCAGTTGAAGATTTTATGTAATTTAATTCTTTTATTAAACTAGACAATAATTTTTCAGTAGACTTTTTTTCATCTTTAAAACTTTTTATTTTAATTTCAACATCATTCATCATCTGAGTGATAGTATTTAAAGCAACTTCGTAATTTTTTACACTGTTTAAGATTTCATCATCTCTTCTGCCATTTTTATATAAAAAGATACACTGATCTTTTTGTAAAGATTCAATGTATCCTTTAGTTTTACTTAAATTAGTTTTTAATATTTTTATTTCATCATTATATTTATCTATTTCAGATTGATTTAAATGAAGAGTATCAACTAATTTATCTCTTTTATTTCTTAAATTAATAGTTAAACTATCCATATTTAGTTAAAAGAGGATTCTTTGGTATAAAATTTATTAATTTCTTCAATATAGTTTTCATTGTTTACAAACTCTTGATCATCATAGTTATAATCAATTTGTTCAAAACCCCATGAACTAAATCTATTTAACTGTTCTTCAATTAAACTTCTTCTATTACTATTAGATGAAACTAATGGTGTAATTTTATCATTTATAGATTTTAATTTACTTTTAAGTTCAGATGAAAGTTTTAAACTTTCATTACTAGACTTATTAGAAATACCATTTAACTTTTTTTTAATTTTTAAATATGATTCTTTATCAAAATTAATTTTATTTTTTAGTTCAGAAATATAATTACCATAAGCATTTATTCCTTTTAATCCTGATTTATTGCTTCCTAATCCATTCCCTATTACAAATTTTTGAACATCCTCTAGCACATCTACAGGATTCTTAGAACCTCCTAGTACATCTTTATGAGTTTTATCAGTTTCTCTAATATTTTCTTTAGTATTAAAGTTTAACCCGCAATATCTAAATAAATTCTTTTCAAAATCTTTTTCTTTAATACCAAACCATTTCTCAATAATATTTAGATTATCAATTAATACATCAGATATAGAATGAACTTTTATGTTATTATTAGTATTTATACTACTTTCATTTTTTTCATTCTCTTCTTTTTTAGAATCATCTTTAGGATTTTCCTTATTTAAAGCAAATAAAGCTTTTTTCCATCCCAATCCTTTTTTATTTTTTCTAAAAGTTTGAAATAATGTTAATACTACTAAGAAAATATTTAAAAATGGAGTAACATAAATAGAAAATAATGCTGACCATTCATATCTACCTTGTGGATATAATTCACCTGTTTCTGGATCATACATTGAATCTGTAAACCCATTAGGATCAGTTTCAATATAAGTACTGAAATATGGTATATTTCTTTCCAACCATGTAGTAGGAGTCATCTTTTGTAATTCTACAATATTAATAGATTCCTCATAAGCTGTATTAATAGTACCTGTAAAATATAATGCTACGAAGAAAAACGGTACAGTTTTTATTAATACAATAATAGCTTCTAGTACAGATATATATCCATCTTTCTTAGCATGATTAATACTATGTTCAAATACAATAATAAAAAGTAATGTAGTTACTACTTCAATTACTCCCATTAAACTATATCTAGCAATAGAATCAATTAATGTCATACGACCACTTCCAATTGCAATCATACTTAAAATTATTACTTCTGACGCTGTAGAGAAAGTTTGTATAACTTTCATAACGTTAGCAGTATTATTAATAAGTGATTCTTTTAAATCAAAGTTTTTAAGTTTATTTTTAAATACAAAATAAGCAAATCCTGCTATTAATAAAAGTATAATTATACTAAAAAATAAATTCGAGTTCATTATTAAGATTTTTTAAATTCAAT
>JABSSK010000328.1 GCA_013214265.1 Saprospiraceae bacterium
AATCTTCTTTGGTCAAAAAACTTATTTCATTCCAACTAAATATTCGGCTTCACTGGTTTAATATTGGGGGTAAGTATAATCTGAGAAAAAAACTAATCGGAAATGCAATCATCGTGAAATATCCTAAATATTGGACACCACTCGACTGGAATAATAGCATTAGACATATTTCTAAAGTTGAATTTAAGGATGAAGTCATATTCAACGAACTGAAAGAATAAAAACTGCCTACAACAACGACTATTATCCATTTTGAAATGCTACTAAAAAACAATAAATACACAAATAACCGACCAAATCCTTGGAGTTAAAATACTACTAATAAGTACATAACGAAATCATAGGCAGGGTCGTTATACATCATAAAATAGACCAAGAATATAAAGACATATTACTGAAGAAGTATGAAGATTTTGAATTAGAAAACAACCCAGAAAGGAAAAAGCTTTTGAGATTCGAGGTGCTGAATATTCTTTAAGAATAAGAGAATCCAGACACAAATGATTTTCGTATTTGGGGCTAACTTGTTACATGTCCGATGATGACAAAGAATATCATAACAATATAGCCTTGGAGAAATTCTTAGAACCCTAGGAACTTGATTCATCCAATTTTCTTGCCTGCCTTTGCGTAGCGCATTGCTTTCATGACAAAGGTGAACTTGAAAGTGCGCTAAAATATGTTAACCAAGTAAATAAAAAGGACTTAAAACAGTTCCAAATTTGGAGATATGCCAAACGGATTGAACAAATTGGATTCTGTAACTAAAAACTAGGAAATGAAGAAGTAGGACGAAAACAATTTCAAGAAGTTCTATTCTGGTATAGAAAATTACCTATCGAAGATAGAGCAGTGCCCACTGAAATGATGCCATGTCTTCCTGCATCTGATGACATGCTCATCGAATGGAATAAAATAGAAAATTACTTAAATTGGAAAGATGTAAAACAAAACCTAAACGGCATTAAAACGCGGTTCAGGCAAACCGCTGTCATCAATTTGACCAGACATTCATTAAGGTAATTACAAGATCACAAAACACTCCGTTTAGTAAGGACTATGGAAACAGGAACAATTCTAATCACAATTCTACTGGCTTTAGGCTCTATTCAAGGATTAATCTATGGATTCATACTTCTTAAATCGACTAAATACAATAAGCTAGCTAATAGAATATTAGCAATAATTCTTTTTTTACTCTCTTACCGTCTTTCTATTCAAATAATGAGACTATTTGGCTTAGGATATTATGATAGTTGGTATTATATCATGATAGACATAAGCTGGGTCTATGGTGCTCTTATCTACTTATACACAAGAGCACAAACGCAATCTAATTATAAGATTTCAAGGAAAGATGGAATACATTTTCTACCTGTAACTATTCAAATAGTATGTAGTGTTTTTGTAAGACTACAGAATTTATATTGGGATGGCACAAGAGAAAGCTTGTCGTGGTTGGGATATTATGGTTATGTATTATGGATGAACAATTCCACCATTTATGTAGTGGCAAGCATCTTAATTATTGTATATGCCTTTAAATCTCAAAAGCTATTGCATTCAGTAGATGAAAAGTTTGAAATTGATACAACCAAATTGGCTTGGATTAAACGCATTGTAAAAGCATTTTTGGTCTACTTTTCTTTGGTTCTCATTGTTCTTTTAGCTGACCTATTGATTTATAAATCCATAAACGATGAATCTTATTTTTACTTTACGCGATTTTACTATTATCCATTCTTTATAGGAATTGCCATTATAACATATTGGATAGGACTAGAAGGTTTCTCTAGACGAAACGATCCAGAGCTTATAATCAAGACCACGATAAATGCTGAGCATTTAGAACGGCTTAAAAGCATATCTAGAAAACTCGAACAAGCAATGGAAATCGATAAATTATATAAAGATCAAGAGCTTTCTCTAAATAGTATTGCAGAACAACTAAATATTAAACCATACCTCATTTCAAAAAGCCTGAGTGAAATTTATAACAAAAGGTTTAATGATTATGTAAATGAATA
The DNA here is from genome assembly GCA_013214265.1 of Saprospiraceae bacterium. GTDB lineage: Bacteria > Bacteroidota > Bacteroidia > Chitinophagales > Saprospiraceae > DT-110. Next base: position 2,028 of record JABSSK010000328.1, read on the forward strand.
CAGAGTAAAAGAAGTGCAATCCCTTTTGCAAAACTCCAATAATTCAAAATATACCTTACTCAGTCTAGCTATGGAAGCAGGTTTTAATTCGAAGTCTTCATTTAATCGCGCAGTCAAAAAGCAATTCGGTATTTCACCAAAGGAATTAAAGATTAAAAAGTAAAGTGTCAATTCTAATAATGATACTTTTCCAATGCAATAATTAGGTTTCAATTTGCCATTTGAAACTATTTTTGATAGTCGAAATTGTAGGTTTGTATCCAATCAAAAATCTATAATTATGAAAATTATCAATGCATTATTACTTGGTTTCCTCTTCATTCCTATTGGTATGCGAGCTCAAGCGACAGATCTTGACTTAACTGTTTTAGTTGGTAAATGGAAACTCGATATGAGTCCACAGGATAAAACAGATGAAAATTTTGCTTTGATGGATATCACTAGAATCGAAGGCAATACATTTAAAGGTGAATTTTATCGCGAAGGTGTAAAAATAAAAGAAGGACGTATCACCAACGCTCAAGGAATTATTTATGCTGCCCTAATCTCAGGGGATAATTCAGGCACTTACAATACCTCATTTCATTTTAAAGACGGCGTGTTGCATGGCACTACCCATTCTTTAGATAAGGATTTCTTGGCAGTTTGGAAAGCAACTAAAAAAATAAACGAATAAACGATGAAATATTTATCAATTAGAAATCTGATGGTGATATCTAGTCTTTTTGTCTTCTCAACCAGTTTTGGGCAAAACACAAACACCTTTTCTCCAAAATTCAAGATATCAAAAAAGACCACCCATAAAATAAAGAAAGAACAGGAATATACTTTTGGCTATCTAGAAGTACTCGAAAATAGAGATAAGCCAAATGGCAATACCATAAAATTACCAGTTTATATTTTTAAGAGTCGTAGTAAGAATCCTAAATCTGATCCGATTTTGTATACTGTTGGAGGTCCAGGGTATACCTCTATGCGGGCATCAACGTATATGCAATACTATAAGTATCTCGATGACCGTGATTTTATTTTATTCGAGCAAAGAGGAACGCAATATGCGAATCCAAGTTTAGACTGTCCTGAATGGTCAAAGGCGATTTATCAATCTAATCTACCAGGTACCGATCAAACTAAAACCGATAGTATTTTTCAAAAGGCAGCCAAAGAATGCGGTGAAAGACTCCGAATGAAGGGAATTGACTTAAACAGCTATACAACCAACCAAATTGCAGCCGATATTAATGACTTAATGAATGTACTAGAAATTGAAGCGTATAATTTGCTCACCATGTCTTATAGTACTAAAATAGGACAGGTTTTAATTAGAGATTATCCGGATAAAATAAGAAGTGTAGTAATGGATTCACCTCTTCCATTAGAAGTTAATTACGATGAAGAAAGTGTGAACAACCTTTTAGAGTCTTTAGATAAACTCTTCATTGATTGCGAATCCGATACTGATTGTAATAATGCATTTCCGAATATCAAAAATCGTTTCTACGCTTACTTAGAAGAGAAAACAAAGCGCCCACTTCAAGTTAAAATTGAAAATCCAGAAGATGGGAATTTAGAAACTTTTTACCTCAAAGGAGAAGACTTGATCCAAGTGGTCTCAACTTCTACAGAAGGTGTACCCAATATTCCTTTTGAGATAAATAAATTACTCAACAACGATTTATCTTCGGTAAAACAGCAATTACAATATATTTTCCAAAAGCCTGGAGGTGGAATTGGAATGGGAATGCGTCTATCGGTTTGGTGTGCAGAAGAGAACCCATTCAATTCTCAAGAAACCATCGCTACCGAAACCACTAAGTATCCTGCAATTAAAGGTTTATCACCTGCAGTTTTTGATAATGAAGTTTGCCAGATTTGGAGCGTTAAGAGAGTGTCAGGCATTGAAAATCAGGCTGTAAAAAGTAACATACCAGTGCTATTGATTAGTGGGGAATATGATGAATTTACACCAGTTAAATGGGCTGAAGCAATGAGCAATAATTTGACAAATTCTTACCATCTTATTTTTAAAGGCTGGAAACACGGCCCAACTACAAATTGGAGTAATCCGTGTGCGATGCAAGCTGCTAATGATTTTTTTAATAATCCAACTGAAAAACCAAAACCAGCGTGTTTTGAACAAATTAAAAGCCCTGAGTTTAAATCGGAGTAAATAACTCCTTACAACAACGTGTGTAAGCCATGGCGGTTAAGGTAAAGACTTAACCGCTTTTTCATTTAACCAAACTATATGGTGTAAGGAAGAGTAATGGCACAAAGAACAATACTGCTCATACATAAGAACCTTGTGCCTCATTAAGAATAAACAATAGAAAATGAATTCAAAATTTTACTACCTGATAGTTACTGTAGGAATCATTTTTCAAAGCTGTACTGAAGATAGTACTAAAATTGAGCGCTATTGTGGTTTCGATATATAAAAAGAAACCATGGACAACCACCTCAGAAAAGAGATGGAAGGGTTCTATATACCAAGGATGTCAATTGTATTTATTAATGATGGGCATATTGTTCATCAGAAAACTTTTGGCTTTATGCTTCATCCAGTTAGCTTTTTGACCAACAGATTAAGAACAAAAACCAACACTTCTTTTACTTCAAAAAACAGGGGTCAATAAACCGGAATGTTATCCGCATCTTAGGGGGTCAGTAAACCGGTAGGTGGGGTCAACCAGAAAATACTGAAACTAACTATTGGATTATTGTTAGGGAGGGTATGCATGAGAAAATTATCAGATCGCTCCGTTTTCATAAGTCCATTAGTCAAGTGCTTTATACAGGTATACTAATAGTCCTTAACTTATCCATCAAAAAGGTGCCCTGAAAGGATGAGGCCCGCTTCACTGTATGCACGTATCCACAGAGGAGTGGTAGCCCATATTGTTTTGCCATCCCGCATGTATCACTCCGTGCATTCTCACTTCCACAAGCTGCCACCTTTTTTCTGCTCTGTTCGTTCGTTGAACCTGCTTAAATACACTAAGAACATGGATAGAATAAAATTAAAAACGGCCACTAGAACAGTATAGCTGTCTTATGCCGCATAAATAATCTGGTACCGAGAGGTATGCAAGATGATCAATAAAACATTATCTTGATAAAAATCGAACACCATGAAAAAAATTATCATTCTCAGTGCGCTGCTCCTCATTTGTTTTAGTACTAATGCCCAACAGAAAAAAATTTGGGATGAAACCAAAGCAGAAAAAAAGAACGACTAGCATGGTGGACTAACGACCGCTTTGGCATGTTCATTC
>JABSSK010000329.1 GCA_013214265.1 Saprospiraceae bacterium
GGTCAAGTTTCGGATCATACAACGGACAAAAAATTTCATACTTCGTAGGGCGCTATGGGGCACTTAGTGAGATAGAAATTATTGTGCCAATGTTGGTTTAGGGATTAGGTTTTGTATCACTAGTACCTTTATATGGAACTGAAATGTAGCAATGCAAGACGATCCTATAAGGTTCAGTTTAATTTAATCTCCTCACTTTTGTTCTTTTAAAGCTATAAATTAACATCATCTGTAATACTAAAAGTCTGTGCTTTACCAAAGAATGAGCTTATGTCATCTTTAAAAGAATCAATAGAGTCTAAGTACAATATTCGCATATGAAACACAGCTCTTGAACAAGTTACATAAAGTAAGTTTCTGCGTTCTTTAAATTCAGGTCTGTTAGGGTCTTTAAAAAAATCAGGAAAATAACTCTTACTTCCAGCAAACGAATTTTCCATAATTATAATTACATTGTTATATTCAAGCCCCTTGGTACTGTGATAAGTATGAAACTTAGTAAGTTCATTGCTAGTCTCACTAACAAACTCGTACCATTTTATGTAGTCAGGAAGATTAATATTTATCACTTGTTTAATTTTATCTAATCTCTTTTTTTCTGGTATTAATTTGCTAATTGGTAAGTCATTATTTAAAAGTTTGTAAAACCCTTCAAGGGTATATCCAAACTCACTGGGAGGTATAAGTTCTTTTAGTTTGTTTTTAAAAAGTGCCGAGCCATTTTTATATAAAAGAAATAGTTCTGTTAAATAAGCTTCGAACGTATCGATTTTTTCATTTACTAACATATCTAATTCCGCTATATATTTTTCAGCATCGAACATGGATATAGCTATTTTTTCTTTTGGCAAAATATCTTCAAGTGTTTTATTACGCTTTGCTATTAGCTCACGAAAATCCATTAACCCGAAAATTATGCGAATAGCACCATCAAGCTTATTTAAATCTCTACTGATCAGTTTTTGAGCCTGCTCTTTAAAAAAGAAAAAATCTTTAAAACTAATGAATAGTTCTTTAAAGCCACTTAATTCTGCTAACATTTCATTTTTTAGTACTAAGCAATGAACTTCGTCTTCACTCGCAAGTGATAATTCACGCTTTATGAATTCACTAACTAAATTAGCTGAATCATTAGGCCGCTGGTTAACTAACTGATGAAAAGAAAATGAACCACCAATATTATTATCATAGATACTTTCTTGTAATAAACCGTCATTACGAAGATTATTTGAAATATCAATAATTTCATTGCGAGATCTGCGGTTGTATTTTTTTTCAATACGTAACAAACCAACATGGTGCTGATTAAGGCTAGCAGAAACCCCATCAGAATAGATACTTTGCATTTGATCACCAAAGTAACCAATTAATAACTGTTGAGAGCCTCCAGACTCTTTAGCTAGTTCATTCATTAGTTTAACTACACGTACGTTTGTATCTTGGTATTCATCTATCAATACGTATGGATAAGAATCAATAATAATACGTCTAAGCATCGGATACTTTTCACAAAGTGCTAAGGCATATTCTAGAAGAGTATCATGACTTATTATCATGTAATGAAGTCTGTCGCTGTTAAAATTAGCGTTATATTTAACTTCTTTATACTCGCCTGATTTAATTGATTCTAGACATTTATTAAGCCTATCACTGTTATATGTATATTTAACTGCATCTCTAAACTTACCTAAATTCTTATTTAAATCATAACCGTATTCTTCAAGTATTCCTTTGAAATTAGCAGCATGTTCAGTAGACGTATAAAACATATTTTTAACTTCTGGCTCAAGAAAATGTTTTTCAAATTTTTCTTTGTTACCTTGAGAAACACTGTTTAGCCAATCTTTTGCTTTATTTGTACTAAAATCATCTTCTAACCTAATTAGCTCATCATTTATTTTCTTTTTATGCTCAATAACTAAAGCATCTTGATGTAAGCAAATTAATTCCCAAATTCGTTCGTGAATAGTAGAAACTTTTACAATGTCACTATTTCCAAAATTTGATTTAATATTATCGGCTGCGGCATTTGTATAAGTAATACATAGTACATTTTGATTTTTTTTTGATAATTTTTCACCGTACTGACTAATGATATGTTTCAAGCTTTCAACTAGCGCATAAGTTTTTCCCGCACCAGCGCCCGCATCAAACACAAAATGTTTATTATTATCAATAGCGTGACAGATTTTATCTTGAATATATTTTTCATCAGCTAATTTTGTATTATTTTCTTTAAGTGGAAACATATTAATCCACCTTACCTTGAGAAAAACGATTATCTAGTTTTTCTGTCAACCACGTTAAACCATCTTCAATATATTTAGGCAAAGGTGGTGCATTGTTGTCAGATGTAATAATTTTATAAAGGAGAGTATTTGCAAAACTACTTTTACTGGAAGCTAACTTGCATTGCCATTCGAAAGATTTATCCCTTGAATTAGCTTTATTTTCTTTCCCTTTTTTCCCTACTATTCGTTTGTAAATTCTAGGTTTTAAATCTTCAAGGACTGAATTTAAAGTATCATTATCGTAATTAGTGAGAATAAAAGCTTCTTCAAAACTCGTTGCTATATAGCCATTTATAAGTTCTTTTTGAAAGACAATTTTAAAGTTATCCTCACTAAAATAATCTAGTTCATCAGGCAGTTGAACACTTTTTGATTCATCTTCATCTTCATCTTCATCAGGTAGTTGAACACTTTTAGGTTCATCTTCCTTACTATCACTTGAAAGTTTCTCATTACAAATATATTTATGCAAAACAGCATTTGTTGTCTCATGACCATTTAAACTAGATATTTGCTTATATAAAGCTGGAGAAGTTTTCCCTTTATCCTTAGGATCACGTTTAATATCTAGATCTGTAATAACTAAACAAGGTACTTTTAATAAATCAATAAGCGGTTTATAAATATGAGCATAAGCGCCGTTAATATTAAATAATGAGATTGAATGCTTATGTAGTGCTTCAGATTCATTTATATAGTGTTGTAGTAGATGCTCTTCAGTTATCCCTTCTACTAAAATAACTGCATCAGAGAAGAAAAGTTCTGATACTTTATATTTGATATGCTTTTTTAAAAACTTCAAGTCATTTAATCTATTTTCAGCCTTTAGCGATATGTTATTACCACTAATTTTATTGTCATTTAATGTCACAACATGACTAAAATTTTCTTCGCCTGTTGTAATATAATTGATGTTATTAAATGTATTACTGCTATGAATTTTACTATTAACAATATGTGAAGAATGAGTAGTTATTATAAGTTGACTATTAATGTTTTTTTGAGGTTGAGTCCCTAATAAGACAGTAAGGGCATCATCAATATTTTTAATGAACAATTCCTGCATTTGAGGATGCATAAAGTTTTCAGGTTCTTCAATACAAATTAGATTAACTTTATCGTGTGTTTCACTTTTCTCGTATTGTTCAACATAATCAATAATTTGACCAAGAATCTTCATGAGATTTGAATAACCAAGACCAAATTGTTTTTCTGGTATAAAATTATTATTCTCTTCAAATTCATAAGTAATTAGTTTACTAAATAGTGATTTAAAATCTAAATCAGATCTTAAATGTACGAGCATATTTTGTTTATCAGTTATTTTATTGACTACCTTATTCACTGCGTCGTGGTGAGACTTGCCAATATGAGAGTCCATAAATCCATTGATTTTTGATATTTCATTTTCTAACTTTATACGACTTGTATCATCTTCATCTCTTAGACGATACTGAACTATTTTATTGAATACGGATGACAAGGATGTTTCCCCATCATCTAAGTTTGCTTTTATAATTTTCAGGTCAATTAAATCCCTTAAGTTAAAAAGATTACTACCTACTCGCCTACCTTTTATATCAAACACATGTCTGACAAAATCAGTTATATCTATTATTTTAAGAAATTCATTAAACTTAACTGATATATTCCTTTTAGCAGAACTATAAAATAACTTTTGTACACGTTCTCTATACTTCTCATCCTCTTTGATTAAAAACTTTACCGTTAAGGCGATTACTTTATGAATTTCATTATTTTCAATAGGAATAAATTGTTTTAAATTTTGAACTGAAATGGTTTTTGGATCAGAATCTAATCCAATATTCAGTTTGAACATCATTGTTGGAAGTTCAATCGCTTCAAATTGAACTTTTTCAAGCTCGCCTAAATCGTTTTTATTACTACTAGAAAAAACTTTTGTGTATTGATCAAATAAATTTTTAACATAGCTTAAATTAAATGTGGCCCCTGTTATTTTCTCAGGTTCAATAATTTGCTTTAATGCCTTAGTAACTGTTGTTTTCCCAGCATTATTTTTACCAATAATAAGAGTTGTAGCACAAGCTACAAAACTTTGAGAATTATTCTGTTCAGTAGAAGCGCTAGTCGCCTTTTTATAATCAGATTGAACGAACTCGATTTTATTATTTTTCGTTCCAAACTTTCGAAAATTATTGATTTCCAAAGACTGTAAATACATACAAGATCCATATCAAATTAAATAGAAGTTAAATAAAAGCAAATATTGGACAGTTATGAAATTTTAATTGAAATTCAATAACTTTTAATACACCACGTAATTAAACAGTAATTTATCACCAATAAACTGGCGGCGCAATAAATGCCCAACTCTTTGGTTTTAGATACAGAATCGACAAATAAAGTAGAATGGCTAGGTATTAGAAAAAGTATGATGAACTGGATAAATCTCACTCAGTAAAATGGCGAGTTATAACTCGCTTTGGGGCGTTAGCGACATAGAAAAGTAGTGCTGAGGTGTTAACTATCGTTGAAATTGAGGACGATTTAACCTGACATGCATATTAATAATTTGTTGCAATACACTAGATTAAGAGTGCATTTTAAAATTATTGGTTTAGAATTGAAGTGGTTTTTGAACTCAAATAGGGAAATATAATGAATAACGATATTAAAGGTGTGTGTCTTTTCTTAGGCTTAATTGGCTTAAGTTATGTAGCTTTATTAATACTTGTTACTTTGTTTACAGGCGCTAAAATCATTAAAAGTATTATGTTCATATTGATTTTTTCAACAGGCTTAATTAGTTTAGGGTTAACACCGCAAGTTAAATCTCGTTTATTCAGTTACCTTAAGACACTAACTTCTAGATAGTTCGTGCAAAGTATTGCTGACCAATAAGGACAGGTGTCGTTAAGCCGACACCTTATCTTTGTGTTGAACAAGTCCAACAAGACTTTCAAACGGACAAAAACTAGTT
>JABSSK010000033.1:0-7500 GCA_013214265.1 Saprospiraceae bacterium
CTTTGCTGCCCGGTAAGAATCTTATGTTTGGAAATCATCTTGATTCTATCCAATTGGCGTCGACAATTAAATCGTACTATTTTTATTCAATGTATAAATCAAAAATGAATGGCAAGTAAACAAAAAGAGGATCGCGATATCGAAAAAGCATATCCAACGGATCAATTTATCGCCAAACTTCGACGCCTAGCAGATGCTTTGGAGGAAGGAAAGGCGTTCGAGATCCAGATTGCTGGCGAACGAATTTATGTTCCAAAACGAGCAATTTTTAATATCGAACACGAGCGAGGCGATCATGAAGAAGAAATCGAATTTCAGTTAAAGTGGTCCCTCCACGAAACAGGAGAATAATCAAAATAAGAGGTATCTGCGTAAGAATTTGATACCTTCTTTTTACCTTAGGCTAAGGGCAACAATACGCTTTACTAAATGAAACCTGCCCTTAGCCTATTTTAAATGCACCCAATATTATGGAATCAAATGTACTAACTGAAGTTTTTCTTCCTCTGGCACTAGCCATTATAATGCTGGGTATGGGACTCTCACTAACGCTGCAAGATTTTCGCCGCATTACCATTACTCCTAAGCCCGTTCTTATTGGATTGGTCAATCAATTGATCTTGCTTCCCCTCATTGCATTCGCATTGATTCTTGTATTTGGGTTAAAGACAGAACTAGCGGTAGGCTTCATGATTTTAGCGGCTTGCCCAGGTGGGGCCACGTCTAATTTGATTTCGCATCTGGCTAAAGGAGATACCGCTTTATCGATTACCCTGACAGCGATTGCGTCGTTGGTAACCGTTTTAACGATTCCTTTTATAGTCAACTTTGCAATTGTTTGGTTTATGCCGGGGGGAGAGGCACAGCAGTTGGATATTTTTGCTACAGTTATTGCTGTAGTGATCATTACGGTTATTCCTGTTTCTATTGGCATGCTCATTAACCATCGGTTCCCAACGTTTTCAAAAAGAATGGAGAGACCCGTAAAGGTTGTTTCCGCAGTTTTTTTGGTGCTGATTATAATGGCGGCTATAGTTGAGGAAAAAGAAAATATCGCCGACTTTTTTAAACAGGCAGGTCCCGTGGCCCTCGTGTTAAATATGGTTATGCTTGGGGTAGGATTTTATGCTGCGCGCCTATTCCGATTACCTCCTGATCAGAGCCGGACTATATCCATCGAGACAGGCATCCAAAACGGTACACTTGGCGTTACCATCGCAGCGACATTAATTGGGAATTCGGCTATGACTATTCCATCAGCGATTTATAGCCTTATTATGTTTGGTACAGCTGTCATCCTAATTTACAGTGGTAACAAGCCCGCAAAATCACAACATTAAGGTTGGACAAGTCTTTCCATGTTGGTTAGTCATAGATATAGTTTAGCTCATCCATCCTCAGGCTGTTTTATAAAATGAAAAAATTGAATACATGTCAGATCATTACGTGGAAGATCAGCAATTTGAGGGTATATCTTTCTCAGGAAAAGGGTTTATGTCAGGACACTACCAGGACTGCTTTTTCGTACGTTGTGATTTATCGGGTGTTGATCTTTCCCATTCTATTTTTGAGGATGTGCGCTTCGACCAATGTAATCTAACGGGTGTGCGTACCGAAGAAACAGCTTTCAGGAATGTAAAATTTGTTGATACTAAATTACTAGGAATTGATTGGAGTCCGGTTCGGGCCATGTTTTTGGAAATGCACTTCTGCGATTGTCAGCTAGATTTAAGTTCTTTTTATGGGTGTTCTCTTAAGTCATCTTCTTTTCGTAGGTGCAGCCTTCGTGAAGTTGATTTCGTTAATACAAATCTTTCAGGCGTTGCTCTGTTGGACTGTAATCTTCAGGATGCTCAGTTTGAAAGCACAGATATGAAAGGTGCTGATTTAACTGGTGCGCACAATTATATCATTAATCCGGAGATCAATGTACTGAATGGTGCTAAAGTGTCATGGCCAGCAGCTAGCGGGCTATTGCATCAGTACGATCTGAAGTGGGGTGATTGATGTTGTGATACTCATGGCAAAATGACTTTAAGTCTTACACTTACAAACACCTATTTTAGTATATGTTGAAAAGAAATACAGACCATATATGATTACGCAAATACTTGTCCTTCTGGTTTATGTATCGATTCTTTTTTTGATTGGTATCTGGGCATCTCGTCGCATCAATTCCATGAGTGATTTTTATGTGGGGGGCAAAAATATAGGGGTATGGGCTGTAACTTTTTCTGCGCGTGCTACGGGGGAGTCAGGTTGGTTACTAATAGGGGTTACTGGTATGGGTGCTCTAGCTGGTGTCTCGGCATATTGGATTGTGGTTGGGGAGGTTCTGGGCGTTGCTGCATCATGGTTTTTAATGGCCAAACGGTTTAAACGTAAAACAGACGACTATAAATCCATCACGGTTCCTGATTATTTAGAGAGTCATTTTCGTACACCGACGCATCGGCTTCGAATTCTGGCAGCTTGTGTGTTAGCCGTATTTACTACTATTTTTGTTAGTTCACAGATTGATGCAACAGGTATAGCGTTTGAATCTTTTCTCGGCGTTGACTATTACCAAGGTGCTATTTTAGGCTTCTTGATTGTTCTGATTTACATATTTGTAGGTGGTTTTGTGGCTGTCGTTTGGTCGGATCTGTTCCAGGGCTTACTTATGTTTGTAGGTTTATTATTGTTACCTGCTGTTGCTTGGATATCCATGAAAGGCCCAGTAGGTATCTGGGAACAACTCCATGTTATTGATCCACGAATGACGAATATTTGGGGTGGTTTTGCTGATCCCTGGATGAATGTTTTTACCATTATGGGGTTTGCCATGATTGGCCTAGGTTTTTTGGGCTCACCACAAGTCTATGTGCGCTTCATGTCGATACGAGAAGAATCACTCATTGATAAAGGTCGTTGGATTGCAATTCTTTTTACGCTGCTTACCGATGCAGCGGCAGTCACCATTGGTATTTTAGCTAGGGTATTCTTTACCGAGAATGGTCAGGATCCGGAGGCTATTTTTGGTATCGGGGGAACGGATGTGTTGAAAATGCTAGCAGAACAATTTTTGCCCTATACCCTGTTTGCTGTGTATGTGGCTATTGTTTTATCCGCTATTATGTCGACTATCGATAGTTTGTTGGTTCTGGCATCAAGTGCTATTGTTCGGGATTTTTATCAGAAAATTTTTCGGCCGGACCTAAAAGATGAAGAGCTTACCCGTATTTCCCGATGGGTGACGGTAACGATTGCGCTAATTGCATTAGGGCTAGCAATGACAATTGCACTACTTTCGCCTGAGCGGCAAATTTTTTGGGTTATCATATTTGGGTGGTCCGGTATTGCAGCTACTTTTTGTCCGGTTATTATCCTGTCACTTTTCTGGAAAGGCTATTCAGAACAAGGTGCCATTGCGTCTATGATATCTGGATTTTTGTGTGTACCCTTATTTAAATTTTACTTTCAAAGATTACCGGATATAGGAGGGTATTTTGTGCAATTAGATGTTTTGGCCCCTTCGTTTTTAATTGCAATGCTATTCGGATATGTTTTTTCTCGGCGATATCCGCCCAGTAAAGCAAAAGGATAGTTTCTTTTGCTAGAAGCATACCCAAGCCTTGATCTTACTTTATATGTAAATCATTAGTTAGGTATAGGAATGAGCTGCTTCCCTGCTTGCGTAATCCACTGCTCATCTAATCCTAGGCTGATAAGGTCCATTCCTAGTTGGGCCATATTACGGGCGTCATTTGGGTTTGGACTAAAGATGCCACATTTGAGCTGATTGGTCTGGCAAGTCGTATATACTTTACTAATTGCTGCTTGCAAGAGCGGATCTGTGTAATCACCGGGCTTTTGGAGCCCCATACTGACGCTCAGGTCAAAAGGGCCAATATATAAACCGGTGAGTCGGGGTACTTGGGCAATCTGTTCTACCTGTTCCAGTGCATGTTGGGTTTCGATCATGGCAAAGGTTAGAATGTGATCATCTTGTTGGCGGTTGCGTAGAAAGTACCCTTCGGGTTCAGAAACACGCACTGGGCCATAACTTCTTTTACCAAAAGGCGGGTAATAACAAGCCTCAACAAATGCTTGGGTGGCGGCTACATTTTCAATCATGGGACATATTAGTCCGGCGGCACCATAATCCAGAGATTTGCCTATTTCGGTGGGGTCGTTTGCTGCTAGGCGGATTAGTACGGGTTTTTTACAAGCACGAATGCATGGGCGAACATGAGCTGCGTCAAACTGACCATGTTGCCGGTCGATGGTAAACGAGTCCACAGGCCATGCATGAAGTACTTCAATAAGATAAGGGCTGGGAATGGATAAGAACATATTGAAGTTCGGTCTTTCGTCAAACCAAATCATAAGCTAATTTTTATCCATTTTACGGGTAAGTTTCGTAAAGTGGTTCTGTTATTTATAAGATGTATAAAAGGTACTGCTTCTCCGAGATTCTTAAAGCATATTTGGCACAGTAAATCATATTGGGTGAAACACCCCGAAAGCACCTAGGTGTCATCATCTTTTTTGGAAAAATATGTGATTATTTCTAGTAGTGAAGTTGGTAGGAATGGTCAGGTTATGCTGCTGCAAAATGAAATATAGTCAGATGATTGGTGTCTGATGATACACAGGGATTTCTGTTGAAGGGGGCTAGATAGCCTTTGATTTTGGATAACTGGGTGTAGCCACAGACATATTGATTGTCATCGCTTTTCTAGCTCATGAGACTTGGTGCGATTATTTTTCTAAATTTTAGTAACTCACTTTCAATATTAAGGAAAAGGTCGTACATTTGCAGCCGCATTTTTTATTAACACACATGTCTGATCCATGAATCAATACGAAGTAACTTTTATCGTAGACCCGGTGCTGTCGGGGGAGGAGATCAAAGCGACAGCTCAGACATACGTTGATCATCTTAAGAACGAGGGCTGTGAAATCGTTCACTTTGATGAGATGGGGCTTCGCCAACTGGCTTACCCAATCAACCGGCGTACGTCTGGTGTCTATTTTTGCATTGAGTTCCAAATGAACGGCAACAATGCTATTCCTACTGCAGAGCTGGCACTCCGCCGGGATGAGCGAATCATTCGCTTCCTGACGGTTAAGCTAGACAAGTATGGCGTGAAGTATAACGAAGACAAGCGCAACGGATTGATCGGTACCGTAAAAAAGAAGAAGAAAAAAGAAGACAAGCGTGATGGCCGTCGTGATAATCGTCGTGACAACCGTCGTGATGACCGTCGTCGTCAAGATTCTCCTAAACCAGAAGCACCTAAAGCAGAGGCACCTAAAGCAGAGGCACCAAAGGCTGAGGTTAAAAAGGAGGAAGAAGAGTAGATCGCTCGTTTTTCAATTTTAAATTAAGCAAACCCACTTAATCATGGCAAACAAAGATGATATTAAGTTTCTGAGTAATCCTAAGATTGGTCAGAAACGTCAAAAATACTGCCGTTTTCGTAAGTACGGTATCAAGTACATCGATTATAAAGACCCTGATTTTTTGATGCAATTTGTTAATGAGCAAGGCAAGATCCTTCCTCGTCGCATCACAGGTAATTCCCTCAAATATCAGCGAAAAGTGGCTACGGCTGTGAAGCGTGCACGACACCTTTCTATGTTGCCTTACGTAACTGATTTGCTGAAATAATTTTGCTAACTGATCTGTCAAAAGGCAGATTAAAAATACAACCATGGAAGTCATTCTGCTACAAGATGTTGATAAAGTGGGGGACAAGTATGACGTTGTAACCGTCAAACCAGGTTATGGTCGTAACTTTTTGATCCCCAAAGGTATGGCTAAAATTGCTAACCAAGCCAATATGGCAGAACTGGATAATATCCGTGCTGCCGAAGCTGCTCAGGAAGAAGCACGACGAGCGGAATACGAAGCCGTTGCAGCTCAGCTTAAGGGTAAGGTTATTAAAATTGGTGCTAAAGCAGGTGCCAGTGGAAAAATCTTTGGTAGTGTAACCACTGTCCAGCTTGCTGCAGCACTTAAAGACCAGCTCCAAATCGATATCCCTCGTAAGAAAATAGAGATTGTCGAGGAGGTTAAAGAATTAGGTACCTATACCGCTCAGATTAATCTGCACAAAGAGATTGTCGCTAATCTTAGCTTCGATGTAATTGCGGAGTAAGATCGCTTTATAAATCATACAGTAAGGTCACTTTCCAACAGGGAAGTGACCTTTTTTATTAAAAGTCGCAGAGATGGTAATTGCTGCGCAGCCAAGTTTCGGCTTCAACGTAGTTCGGCATTGCTTTTTCAACCAAGAACCAAAACCGTGGGGAGTGATTGAACTCAGCTAGGTGGGCAAGTTCATGGATGATTACATAGTCAATTACCTGAGAGGGCGCAAAGAGCAGACGCGAAGACAAATTGATATTACCACGCCTCGAGCAACTTCCCCAATTGGAATAATTGTACTTGAGCTTTACTTTTCCGATTGGACGCTTGAAATGTGCTTCGTTTAAAGCGTCTACTCGAGTTGTTATGTAAGGTAAATAGTCGGCTGAAATTACCCTGCTTAATGCGGCTTTAATGGCCTTATTCTTTAAGGGGCTATCCATATTTTTGGGTAATTTAATATGAATGATGCCGTGGTTAAGTGTGGCACCTACTGTCTTTCTTTCAGCCGAAGTTAGATGAATAACGTAAGAACGCTGGCCAACCACAATTTTGGTGCCATGCGTATATGGAAGATGTATCAAATGAGCAAGTTGCTGGCCTTCATGCTTTAGGGCTATCTTTTTTGCCCATGCCATGAACCACCTCCAGTGCGCCCGCTCCTGTCTGGATGAGGTCAATGGTGGATGCCTAAAGATTAAGCTTTCTTTTCCAATAGAAGCACGTAAACCATTGCGCCTTTCTTGAATAACTTTTACAGGAATGTCATTCTTTAAGCCGACGTCTATATAAACGATAGCTTCTTTCTTTTGTGTCATAAATACAGAGGATGTATAAGAACGGAATGAATCTCCATTCCGTTCTTAATTCTATGATTACCCATGCTTGTTAGCAAAATCATCCATTACTTCTACTAAAACATCTATACTTTCCATAGGCATAGCATTATAGATTGACGCCCTAAAGCCTCCTACGGAGCGATGCCCTTTTATGCCAGAAATATTATTGGCCTTACATTTTTCGAGAAATAAAGATTCGTGTTCGCTGTTCTGAGTAACGAATACGGCATTCATTTGAGATCGGTCCTCTTTGGGAACGGGGCATCTGAATAAAGGATTGCGATCAATGGCCTCATATACCTTTGTGGCTTTTGAGGCATTACTTTTCTGAATTTCCGAAACACCTCCGTGATGAGCAATCCAACGGAGGGTTAATAAGCATACATAAATTGGAAATACAGGAGGCGTATTAAATGCAGAGCCTTTATCGATATGAGTTTGGTAGTTGAGCATGGTCGGAATAGCGCGTTTTACTTTACCCAACATATCCTTATGTATGATGACAAGCGTAGTGCCCGCAGGACC
>JABSSK010000033.1:12500-20885 GCA_013214265.1 Saprospiraceae bacterium
AGAAGGGGCGCTCGAAAGAGCCGCAGTGAATAGGCCCAGGCAACTGTTTATCAAAAACACAGGACTCTGCAAAATCGAAAGATGAAGTATAGGGTCTGACACCTGCCCGGTGCCGGAAGGTTAAGGAAGGTGCTTAGCGTATGCGAAGGTACTGACTGAAGCCCCGGTAAACGGCGGCCGTAACTATAACGGTCCTAAGGTAGCGAAATTCCTTGTCGGGTAAGTTCCGACCTGCACGAATGGTGTAACGATCTGGGCACTGTCTCAACCATGAGCTCGGTGAAATTGAAGTATCGGTGAAGATGCCGATTACCCGCAACGGGACGAAAAGACCCCGTGAACCTTTACTACAGCTTCACATTGTGCTTGGGTATAGAATGTGTAGGATAGGTGGGAGACAATGAAGCGGCCACGCCAGTGGTTGTGGAGTCGTCCTTGAAATACCACCCTTTCTATACTTAGGTCCTAACCCCAATCGGGGGACAGTGTGTGGTGGGTAGTTTGACTGGGGTGGTCGCCTCCTAAAGAGTAACGGAGGCTCGCAAAGGTACCCTCAGCATGGTTGGTAATCATGCGAAGAGCGTATGAGTACAAGGGTGCTTGACTGAGAGAGAGACATCTCGAACAGGTGCGAAAGCAGGCTTAAGTGATCCGGTGGTTCCGCATGGAAGGGCCATCGCTCAAAGGATAAAAGGTACTCCGGGGATAACAGGCTGATCTCCCCCAAGAGCTCACATCGACGGGGAGGTTTGGCACCTCGATGTCGGCTCGTCGCATCCTGGGGCTGGAGAAGGTCCCAAGGGTTGGGCTGTTCGCCCATTAAAGCGGCACGCGAGCTGGGTTCAGAACGTCGCAAGACAGTTCGGTCTCTATCTGTTGTGGGCGTGGGAATATTGAGAAGGTCTGACTCTAGTACGAGAGGACCGAGTTGGACGTACCTCTAGTGTACCTGTTGTGGCGCCAGCTGCATTGCAGGGTAGCTATGTACGGCACGGATAAGCGCTGAAAGCATCTAAGCGCGAAGCCGTCTTCAAGATGAGTATTCCATGAGGGTCCTGAAAGACGATCAGGTTGATAGGCTATAGGTGGAAGTGCAGTGATGTATGGAGCCAAGTAGTACTAATTACCCGAAAGCTTCCTTTTTTATCTTATTCTGATTAGACTAATAAGCTTTGTAAGCTTCTTCTTACCAACTGTCAATGTTACAAAGAAACTGTTGAGGTGATTCACAACCCATAAACGTATAGGTTGCACCTCAAACAAACGATACGCCGGCTTGTTCCGGCAAAGAGTTGTTGGTGGTTATAGCGAGGAGGTTCCACCTCTTACCATTCCGAACAGAGAAGTTAAGCTCCTTAGCGCCGATGGTACTGCCCCTGGTGGGAGAGTAGGTCGCCGCCAACCCAAATCAACATAGGCTATCCGCAATCGCGGATAGCCTTTTTTTGTTATTATCCAAGTGCACTATGTCCAATTCTAACCCGGTAGCTAATCAAAAGATTATCCAAATGGAAGGCCTCTGGTGGGTTCTAACCGTAATTACAGCTGTTGCGGTTATTCTTCCCGTTTATTTTATCGTAGGCATGTTCCCATTCTTGATATCCAACATTATTTTTGTAGTAGCCTTTATTACATTATCTCGGTATATCTTTTTGTTACCTTACACTTTCTTAGCTAAACGGCAAGTGCTTAAGCAAGTGCTTATTTTTATTTGTTTTCCCATTATTTTCTTTTTAATACAAGAATTGAATAGCTTCCAAACCTTCCTGGACGAAAATGGTATGAAGGCTATACTGGGTACTTTACCACTAAGAAAAGAACAATCGTTAGGAGCTTATCTACATGCCGAAATGCTATTGTTTGCAGTGGGCGCCATAATTGCTGCAATTCTCCTACCTTTTCGGTTGGGTCTATCCATTTGGCGCACCCGAAATAGGGGATCAGTCTAACAAAGTGAATGGTATAGAATCAGTTATCAGTATCTGATCGTGGCTCAATACCATAAACAATCAGGCCCTGTGCCATGATATATGTTATCATAATGGAAAACTGGGGATTCCAGATACGCATATCAGAAAAGCGGTCAAGGGCAATAAGACTATCCGAAATAATAAACAAAAGCGCGCCAATTAGTACCATCATGCCCTGCTTAGACGGAGCACTTTTTTCCTTCACTGCATAGGCAAATATGCCCATCCCTACCAGTACAGCACTGTAGGCTGCAATTGGAAACCTTAGCGGCCCAGCTAGTTGAGGCCACAAATAGATTAGCATCATCACCCAATAAAGAACAAAAAGCACGATCGGAATATATTGGTTACGCAATACTTGCAGGCCAAGTGATGGGCGCCGATAGAAAAGACGCATAAAGCTTATTTGTGCAATAAAAAAAGACCCTATACCTGCCATGAAATACAAATCTTGTGTCGATTGCATCATGAGTAAGTCACCTAGCCAAGAAAAAAATAAAGCTGCGAATAGGATATGGTCACCACTCACCCTTTTACGTCTAATTCGGCCTAATCCAAACCCTAAAGTGAGCAAGGGTATAAGGAAAGGCTTGGAGTATGGAGCCAAAGATGGTTTGATTAAAATACAAAGTAAATGGGTAATACCTACCGCAATAAAAGGCCAGTAGTGACGATTTTGCATAGAAAATGGAAAAGGTTAATAATTCGAATTTCGATTATTGTCATTTCCAATATCGTAAAAATCTTGAGTTTCCGTTTGGTCTGCCATATCCTGTACCTGATCTAAGATACCAATAGAGTAATCCCAGAACTGTGTAAATACAGGCCTGAGTTCACCAGCCATATCTAGGGCCAAAGCTGGATAATCTTTTAAAAAAGGATACGTACGGGATTCAGCCGTAGCTTCTTGTATATCCGAATCGGTATACGTACTACCAAGGATAAAATTAAGTACGACAGAAAATAGCAGCGTGGTCACTGCAGCCATAAGGGCTCCTCCTGCTACCTGATTGACAATATTGACATTGGCAGTTTGAAGTAAGCCTTCCAAGCCGCGTGCCAATAACCGAATCAATAGCATGGTTAGTGAAAAAGTAATAACAATGGCAGCTAGGTACATCAACGCACTATCTTCATTGAAAGCATTCTTTAAAAATTCAGTCATTGCTGGTGTAAACCGCAATGCGGCTATGACACCAAACGCGAGAGACAGAACATTAAAAGTCGTTCGAATGATTCCCCGAGAAAATCCAACTGAAAAGCCTAAAGCCACAAAAACTAGAAGTGTTAAATCAATCCACATAACATGTACTTAATGAGCTTATCATTCGCTCGGTGTATGGGTGTCAAAATGATCAACATTATACGCGACCCACTAAAAAAGGCGTTCTATATATCTGAAACCCCTGTTCCCATCGTACCGTATACTATTGTAAGATTAAAATTTATATGTTTTCCATCTACTTTATCAGACAATGTACCATATTTGATCGAGTAAAGTCAAGGATTTACATAATTACTGGCTATTCGAGCTTTACCAGAAGGGTCGGTTGATAGCCATCTTATTCAAAACTCATCTTTAGTTTACCCCATAATTGTATATTTATAAATAAAAAAATATGAGACTGACTGGATTAACTATTCTCGCACTATTATTCCTTGTTCCCCTGCAGGCTCAAAATGTAAAAAAAGCCTTCATACTGGGTGAAAATGAAGAAGCTTACGAAAAATTGAGCCGGGAGCATGCCCGTACGTTATTAGCTGTTTCTAATAATGATCCCGAGGAAGCACTCGGTAATTGGTTTGAAACCATGCGTGGTATTGAGCGCTATGCCAATTCAATTGATTTTGATATTAAAGGTCTGAAAGCGCTGCTGCACATCTTCTGGAATGAAGATGGAACGATTGGCCATATCGGCTACTTTATCCTGCCAGATTCCCGCAATTATCCACCTGAAGACTTATCCGCTTTACTGGCAAGTTTTGTCAGGCAACACACCTCTGAATTGACCAGTGATCGAAAATTCTCACACTACACGAATGTTAGCTTTCCCACTTTTGTAGAGTCGAGTAAAAACTAATAATTTAGCCGGGCGATGAAAATCGCCCATTTTTTTTACTCCATCCGTCTAAATTAGTTTACGCATAGAACTTATCTTGCGCAGGAACATTATATACAATGTTTTTTGTCGGCTCTACAGCCGGATAAGCTATTCTCGGAATAATTATATGTCGTATCTAAAAGCTTAAAATCGATACAATGATTAAGATTCTTGCAAATGATGGGATTCATCCCGATGGTAAAACATTACTTGAAGAGGCAGGCTACCAAGTCGATACAGAAAAAGTAGCTCAAGAAGACTTGCCGGGCGTTTTACCTGGGTATGATGTAATTATTGTGCGTTCCGCTACTAAAGTACGTGCCGATTTGATCGATCAATGCCCTAACCTGAAGGTTATTGCAAGGGCAGGTGTCGGTCTGGACAATATAGATGTTAATCACGCGCAGGAAAAAGGTATAACAGTAATGAATACGCCGGCTGCATCTTCTCAATCCGTAGCTGAACTGGCCTTTACCCATATGTTCAATCTGTCTCGTTCTATACATCTAGCCAATCGTGAAATGCCTACATCGGGCGGTACTGCTTTTAAAAAGTTAAAGAAAGCATATTCCAAAGGTGTACAGCTGAGAGGTAAAAGCCTCGGAATTATTGGGTTTGGACGTATTGGCCAGGAAACTGCACGAATTGGCCTAGCTATGGGAATGAAAGTGATGCCTGTTGATCTGGTGATTGATTCGGCTGCTATCGATTTGAATGTTTTTGTGAGTGACCAAATTAAACTGAATGTGCGCGTAGATACCGTACATTTTGATGATATGCTGGCTCAAGCGGACTATATTTCCTTACATGTTCCTTTTGGTGGAGGTAAGGCACTTATTGGCCCAGAAGAGATTAGTAAAATGAAGGATGGCGTTATCCTGATTAATACATCTCGTGGAGGTGCTATCGATGAAGATGCCCTACTCGAAGGTTTGGACTCTGGGAAGATAGGCGGTATTGGTTTAGATGTTTTTGAGAATGAACCTACGCCCAAAGCAGAATTGCTGAACCACGCAAAGATATCTGTAAGTCCGCACATCGGAGCGTCTACCTTGGAGGCACAATCTAATATTGGATTAGAGTTAGCAGATCGTATTCTCGCTTTCTTTGGTGATGATAAATAGTCACATAAAAAAACAAAAAGAGCCCCGGTTGAATGGTATTTAATCGGGGCTCTTTTGTTGGAGTATGACCGCTAAATTTATTTGATCATTTTCATAAATGTACCAATAAACCAGTTGCTATCTGCCTTCACTAGCGTTTCAAGAGTGGAGTCCGCTTTACTGCTGAACATTTTAATATCCTTTATTACCCGTGCGAACTCTTCTGACTCGGGGGTATGACCCTCTACACTTGCCAATTCATCTAGAGCTCGTATCATAGGCTCCAATTCTTTCTTTTTTCGTTGGGTTATAATACTTTTTATAACCTCCCACATATCTTTTTCTGCCACAAAAAACTCCTTACGTTCCCCGGGTTTAAGTTCTTTATACACCAACCCCCAATCAATGAGTGCCCTAAGATTCATATTGGCATTACCACGAGAGATTTGTAGCTCCCCAATTACATCATCCGCACTCAAAGCTCTGGGAGAGATTAGCAACAAAGCGTGGATTTGAGCCATAGTGCGATTAATGCCCCAACTTGAGCCAAGAGCACCCCAGGATTGCAAGAACTTTTCTTTTCCTTCTTGTATGTCCATGCTATTAGTTTCAATTTCTACTGAAATTACGCAGCGTTTAGTGGAAATAAAAATCAAGCCGACGAAAACTGATTCTATATCTTCTAATCCTTACGTAAAAATGGCGGACGAGATACCGTAGCCGCTAAACGCTTTTTACCAGCTACAATAAAAATGTTGGTACCTTGCTTGTGAAAGGGCTTTTCTACATACCCCAGACCTATTGGATACCCTAGTGTAGGCGACTGTGTTCCGCTCGTAACGGTTCCTATAGATTGACCTGATTCGTTTTCGATGGTATATCCATGACGAGGAACCCTTCTTTCATTTAAGGTAAAACCTACCAATCGACGGCTTACACCTTCCTCCTTTTGTTTTGCAAAAATATCCTTACTGAGAAAATTGGGCTTGTTCATTTTTGTAATCCAACTCAAACCAGCCTCCAATGGTGAGGTATTATCATCTATATCGTTTCCATACAAACACATCCCCATTTCTAATCGTAAGGTGTCTCGGGCACCTAATCCAGCTGGCTGAAGTCCCAGCTCTTTTCCGGATTCCATTATAGCTTGCCATAGCTGTGGGGTCTTTTCTGCATCCGCATACAACTCAAAGCCTCCAGATCCCGTATATCCAGTAGCTGAGATCAAAACATTCTCTACACCTGCAAGGGTGCCTTTAGTAAATGTGTAGTATGCTAAGGCGTCTAAATCTGTTTTGGTGAGTGGCTGTAATACCTTGGCAGCAAGCGGACCTTGAACAGCTAACAAACCAGTTTGATCAGAAATGTTAATCAATTTGGTGTCGAATTGGTTGTGCTGATTGATCCACTCCCAATCTTTCTCAATGTTAGCTGCATTAACGACTAACATATAGGCTCGCTCCCCTTCAGAGCAATTATCTTCAGCTAACCGGTAAATGAGTAGGTCGTCAATAATGCCACCGTCGTTATTGGGTAAGCAGGAATATTGAGCCTGCCCTATTTCCAATTTTGAGGCATCATTAGTGGTAACATATTGGATAAGGTCAAGCGCTTCTTTCCCACGAACAATAAATTCACCCATGTGGGAAACATCAAACATGCCAGCTTTTTCGCGTACAGCCTGATGTTCGGGGTTAATACCTGCATAGGAAATAGGCATATTGTACCCTGCGAACCCAGCCATTCTGGCACCCAATGCAATATGAGTAGCGGTTAGTGGGGTCTCTTTCATGTACTTGTGTTTATATTTGGTTATTGGATTTCGATGCGTTCGATGGTGTCCCCAATCTCGATAGCGTATACATTGGAAAGCCCATCAATTACACGGGCAAAAATAGTGTAATTTCCATCCAAGTGTGGTGTAGGGCTATGGGTAATAAAAAATTGGGTTCCTTCCGTATGGTTACCAGCTGATGCCATGCCAACATAGCCAGCTTGATCGTAATATAGATCTGCAAGTTCCGAGCGAATAGAATAATTCAGCCCGCCGTATCCATCCCCTCTGGGACAACCTCCTTGAATAACGAAATTAGGTACTACGCGGTGGAATGGCTTGTCATTAAAAAAATTATCTACAGCCAAAGAAATAAAATTAGCTACACTGCCAGGCGCTTGCTCAGGCATGAATTCTATGACGATATCACCTCGACTTGTCTTAATGGTCGCTCTTGGTTTTTCTCGTAACTTGACCAGAATACTCCAGTCGATAGGATGATTGTATTTAGGGGCTGCTTTTTGTGTGTCGCCATTTCCTTTAAAAACCTGCTTAGCTTCTTGTAAGGCATAAAACGTTTCTGTCTGTTGCGGTAATTTTAACCGGGATAGTCCGGCTTCTAGAAAATTACTATCCTGCCGCAGTAGATATGTCCTATATGCAGGTTCCAACTCGGAAAGGGCAGTTGCCGCAACGGCAGCCAAGCCACTATTACCACTTTTAACACCGTCTTTCAGGTAAAGTGAAATTTCTCGTTTAACCCTACGGTAGCTGACGCCAAAAAAACGGTTGAAATTATCTTGCGCTAGAATCGTAGTCAGCGCATTGGCAGCAGCGGTGCTTATTATTGGATTATCAGATACGAGGCCTTCACGCTGAATAAATCTGTAGTTCCAGCCAAACTCTGCTAAAGACTCCAAATAAGATGCCTGTTGATAGGGTTCTGTTGCCGTTTTAAATTTAGTTCGAAGCTCCGTATTGATAGCATCCCGATAATCAGCATAATAGGGAGGGAGATGTCGGTGCGTTGCTGCGTATAGTATCGAGGAAACATTCCAATGAACACTGTCTTTAGCAAGTCTCCAATAGGTAGTAGCGTCTGATGGGGTACCGTATGCTTTTAATTGTAGCGCTGCAGTCTTGGCGACCTGTAGTTGTGGACTCTTTAGGGCTTCGAGATAAATATCTTTAATATCATCATCTACGTCTACGTCTTCATCTTAACCACATGGTTCTTCTTTTACTTCAGTTCCTCTAATGATTTTTCTCCTATTATATTTCCTTTTCTTGGGAGGATCAGTTTGTTTCTTATTAATTATTTTTTATGCTTCTTTTGTGTTTCTCACTTTTACGTGATACTGTACATTTGGTTTTGTTCCTACATGCTCTAGCAAGTGATACATACGATCATCCTCATGCAATTCTGCAACTTTTCC
>JABSSK010000330.1 GCA_013214265.1 Saprospiraceae bacterium
TTGCAATGCCACTTTGCGCTTGTATCTGCGAGCCATCTGCAATGGCCACATGCCCTGCAAAGCCAACCTGTCCTCCAATACGGCAATATTTACCGATTTTGGTGCTGCCAGCAACACCAGCCTGAGCAGCAATGACGGTATGGGCTCCAACCTCAACGTTGTGCCCAATCTGAATCAGGTTATCCAGTTTTGCTCCTTCTCTGATGATGGTACTGCCCATAGTGGCCCGGTCGATAGTGGTATTGGCGCCTATCTCAACCTGATCTTCGATGATCACATTGCCCACGTGCACAATCTTATCATAGCTCCGGTCAGCTTTAGGTGCGAAACCAAAGCCATCACTACCGATCACTACATTGGCATGGATGATACAGTTTTTGCCAATTTGGCACTGGTCTAGTATCCGGACTCCGGGATAAATCAAAGCATTAGCTCCTACATGTACACCTTTACCAATATATGCCTGGGCTAAAATGACGACACCATCTTCAATCTGTGCACCTTCCCCGATGATAACTCCGGGGCCAATGGTAACCTGCTCACCAAATACAGCACAGTCGCTCACCACAGCGGTTTCGGATATACCGGTAGCTTGTTGTGTTTGCTGTCCGAACTGTTGAAGTAATTTGGCTACAGAAGCATAAACGTCGTCGACCCGCAACAACGTAGCTGAAATTGAAGCTTTTGGAGTGAAGTCCTTATTAACCAGCAGAATGGATGCTGTAGTGGTATAGGCATAGGACTCATACTTGGGGTTCCCTAAAAAAGTAATACTTCCTGCACCGCCTTCTTCAATTTTACTCGGCCTGTCGATCTTAATGGATGAATCTCCTTCTATCGTTCCACCCACGATTTGGGCAATGTCATATACTCTTACATTCATGCCACAAAGGTATAAAAAAGGGATGGTTTACAGGATAGCTACATTAAATCAATAGTCGTTTTTTGGGTCAATTGGGGTGACATACTTCCACCTTTACGGAGGGTTGACCGTAAATAAATAGGCAAAAAACTATCTTTGCGAAAAATATATTTCAGTGGTAAAAACATTGCGCATCGGTACGCGGGGTAGTAAGTTGGCTTTGTGGCAAGCAGAATATACGAAAGCCAGATTAAAAGAAATTGGTATCCCATCAGAACTCATCATTATTAAGACCCAAGGTGATAAGATCCAACATTTGTCATTTGATAAATTGGAAGGAAAATGGTTCTTCACCAAGGAAATTGAAGATGCATTATTAGCAGGAACCATTGATATGGCTGTTCATTCCATGAAAGATATGCCAACACAATCTCCAGATGGACTGACTCTTTCTGCTGTATCTTATCGAGAAGACCCTTCAGATTGGCTTTTTATTCGCAAAGAGGTAGTTGTTCAAGGCCAATTACTCAAACTACCGCAGGGGGCCGTGGTTGGAACATCATCAGCACGCCGCAAAGCACAAATGATGGACTTGCGCAATGATATTGTAATCCAAGATATTAGGGGGAATGTACCGACCCGACTTAATAAGTTAGCTGAGGGTGAATTCGATGCTATCCTATTAGCGGCTGCAGGTGTTACTCGACTCGCATTGCCACTTGATGCATTTGAAGTGCTGCGCTTTAGCCCCAAAGAATTTGTGCCAGCACCTGCCCAAGGTGTGTTGTGCTGGCAGACCAAGTCCGCAGATATCGAAACCAGAAAAATATTGCGTGCGATTCATGATCCGGATATTTTGAACGTGATTCGCGTTGAACGTAAGGTGTTATCCTTATTGGAAGGTGGTTGTCAAATGCCTTTAGGTGTGTATTGTGAGCGGGACACTAATGGCCATTATCAGGTATGGGCCGCTAAAGCAGATCAGTGGAATGCACCGGTTAAGCGCGTACATATATCGTCAAGTACACACTTTGAACTGGCAGAGCAGGTGGTTGAAGCTCTGCAAATCAAATAAAATGGAGGCTATTTTCATAAGTCGTAAACTAGAAGAAGAAAGTCCAATTAAACAATTGGCTCAGGAGGTTGGGCTCCCTGTTTTTGACGAATCGCTGGTTGCGTTTAGGCCTATTCGTTTTGCAGCTATTCCCACAGTCGACTGGGTGTTTTTCTCTAGCCCCCGTGCCGTTATCTTCTTTTTTAGAGGTCTTTTGCAGCAAGGCTTAACATTACCTCATAGCGTAAAAATAGGCGTGATTGGTCATGGAACAGGAAAGGCACTAAAGGAATTTGGCCGACCACCTGATTTTTCGGGCAATGGGAACCCCACAACCATAGGTAATTCTTTCCGGTATCTGGTTACTAATCAACATGTACTGTTTCCAGGCGCTAGGCAATCCAGAAGATCCCTCCAGAAATGTATTTATGCCAGTACTAAAGTGTCCGATCTTGTGGTATATCAAAATGATATACGTCTTGATCATGAGGTGCCTAATTGCTCATATTTACTGTTTACTAGTCCCTTGAATGTGGATTGTTGGAGCCGCACCCATGGTTTTGCTAACGCAAAAATATGTGTGGCTATAGGGCCGACAACAGGAGAGGCTTTGCGTAGCAACCACATTATACCATGGATTGCTGATATGCCGTCTGAAATAGGGATGGAAGCCTTACTACGCCAACATTTTTTGTAAAAAAACAAGTGTTGGTCAGCTAGGAATGATCAAATTAGAATAAGGGAAAATAGTTTGTTTATCCAATGCGTTGAAGCTAAAAATAGAATGCCCTATGCGAAATATTACCCTTGTTTTTGGATTGATTATGCTCATCACGGGGTGCCAGTCGAATGAATCTGAATTGGAATCATTGGATAATGGTAGCCGTCTTCCGGATGATTTTGTAGCCTTCTATACGCAATTCCATAAGGATTCAGCCTTTCAGATGGATCATATTGTATGGCCACTACAAGGTGTTCCTGATAATGCTGGGAACCGTATTACAGATCAATCGTTTCGATGGCAAAAAAATAATTGGCGCCTCATGCAGCCCATTGATTACGCTTCGAGTGGTTACGAGCGTAGTTTCTTGCCCATGACGGATGAACTAATCATCGAAAAGATAGCCCATAAAAATGGTTCGATGGCACTCATTCGGAGGTTTGCCATTATTAGTGGCGAGTGGCATTTAATTTACTACGCAGGGCTTAACCCAATTAAAGATTAGTCTACCATATTTTTTCCTCCAGTAAGTAATTCTTGACATAATCGTTGATGCCTTCTTCCAACGAAGCGATCGGGTTGTTATATCCGGCTGAAATAAGTTTTTGCATATCAGCTTGCGTGTAGTACTGGTAAGTATCGCGAATATCTTGGGGGGTATCTATAAAGGAAATATTAGGGGATAAGCCCATTGCAGTAAAGGTATTAGCAGCTAAGTCGTAAAAAGTTCTTGCCCGTCCTGTACCAATATTATATAGTCCGTTTTCAGGTGTATTTTCTAGAAAGAAGTAGAGCATGCTAACAACATCCTTTACATAAATAAAATCTCTACTTTGCTCGCCATCTTTAATGTCAAGGCGATGAGACCGGAATAACTTCATACCGCCTGTCTTTTTTATTTGCCGGCAGGTATGGAAAATAACACTAGCCATGCGCCCTTTATGGTATTCATTGGGGCCGTATACGTTAAAAAACTTCATGCCGGCCCATTTGGAAGGACCCTGTTGTTGTTGGAGAGCCCAGATGTCGAAGTCATTTTTACTTTTCCCGTAAGGGTTTAGGGGGCGAAGTTCTGTAACAATATCATGGTTGTCCTGATAGCCGTACTCTCCTAAACCGTAAGTTGCTGCACTGGAAGCATAAATGAATGGTATATTATGCTGGGTGCAAATTGCCCAGATTACTTGAGAGTATCCTAGGTTTAGTTCGATAAAAATCTGATTATCCTGTTCGGTAGTATCGGTGCGTGCACCCAAATGATATACAAAGTCCACGTCATCGTGATGTTCCCGCAGCCAATCCGGAAAAACATTACGGTCAATCTGTTCTGCTACTTTTTTATTAGCAAGATTAGGCTCTTTGTCGGTTCTGGAAAAGTCATCGACAATAATTAAGTCATTGTGCCCTTTTTCATTCAGGAAAGCTACTAAAGCACTTCCAATGAATCCAGCGGCTCCCGTTACTACGATCATGGATGATTTTTTTGCAAAGATATACAATGCCCGCTGTATACATAAGCTTAGATGATTGTGGTTGACAAACCAGTATTAATTTCCTAAAAAAAGGAAGGATGATCTGATAAGTTTATATTTTCCTTGACCGAAAATTTGAATGGTATGAAGAGCTATTTATGCTTGATCATCTCCTTTAGCCTGTGCCATGTAGTTCTGTATGCACAAACCGAGTGTACGGGCAATTTTGGAGATAATATTTTTGATGCTGGTGGTTTTGGCCGAGGGGAAATAAATGTACTTCAGGATGATCCCGGTTATGCTCCCGGATATACGTATACTCGCTCGCCACCACCTATGGATGGTTTTTATACCATCACAAATAATACAGGAGAGTGGAATCTTTTTCCGGGCTGGATGTCAATAATTAACAGTAGTTCGGATGAGAAAGGTTATATGATGGTCGTGAATGCATCGGTAGATCCAGG
Source organism: Saprospiraceae bacterium (assembly GCA_013214265.1). Lineage (GTDB taxonomy): Bacteria > Bacteroidota > Bacteroidia > Chitinophagales > Saprospiraceae > DT-110. The sequence goes on from JABSSK010000330.1 coordinate 4,577, forward strand.
TATTTTTTATGAACAACGAATTGAGGGCCTGTGTGAAAATACAACCTATCGTTTTTCAGCGGATATCATCAATCTGATTAGCCCCAGTTGGGATGAGTTGATTAAGCCGCGGGTTTCCTTTTTGATAAATGACGACGTGCAATACGATACGGGGAATATTCCGCAGAATGGTAATTGGAATATTTATGGGTTCAACTTTGCAACAGGTCCGGGCGAAACATCACTGAAACTTTCCCTTCGGAATAATGCACCTGGTGGTGTAGGTAACGATCTGGCAATTGATAATATCTTTTTTAGGCCTTGTGGACCAGAAGCGCTAATCCTACCACGAACACCAGCAAATATTTGTGAGGACGGCGACCCTATTCCTTTGTTGGCTACCATTAACGGGGATGAGTTTGAAAATCCAGTGATACAATGGCAACAAAGTTTTGATGAAGGTGCGACTTGGCAAGATATGTCTGGCGAACGAGATATATCCATTTTGCATAGTGATCTGCGAACTGGGGATTATTACTACAGGTATTATCTGGCCAACTCGGAGTCGAGTTTAGCAAATGAAAAATGCAGGATTATTTCCAACATAAAGATCGTACGAGTTAACCCAAAAGAGTTTGTGGTACAGGATAGTTTTTGTGCCGGAACTACGTATCAGTTTGGGACTACATGACT
>JABSSK010000331.1 GCA_013214265.1 Saprospiraceae bacterium
GGGCCTGTTCCCCCACCATCGCCAAATATTTCAATATGTTCTACCTCGATATAGGAGCAGTAGGTCAGTTTAACGCCACTGGTTTGACCTGTACAATCAATTTTAGCTCGATCGTCGGTATGATCGGCATCGAATACACCAATTTTAATGGGTTGATCAGCCGTACCTGCCTGGCTGGATAAATGTAGCTGCCCAGAAAAAGTTTGGCCAGCACGCAGCAGAATCCAGTCTCCCGGTTTGTAAACGGTACTTGCCTTTTCCAGCGATCTCCAAGGCCGATTGGGAGACATTCCATTATACCCATCCTTTCCCAGTTGGTTATCCAGATAAAATACCCGACCATTGTTATGGATTACTTCCTCACCGGGAAAAATGTCTGTTACGGGCTCCATTTCAAATTCGCTTTGGGAGCAACCGCCCAATGAAAATAAGCCCCAAAAAAGAATGAGTGTACTTATTAAAAATACCCCTACCCTATTCATGCCCTTTCCTTTGGTTTTTTCCACCATAAAAGCTTTGCGTTTTGTGCATCCTTGGAATGTGTTGGAATGTGATCGAAGGCATCCGGACCGAGGATTATGATGTAAAAAATCATTCCTCTTATTCCATGATACGATTCATCTCATAACCTTTTTCAGTAAAGTATGGAAAGCAAGAAACCGGATGTACGCATATCTTTTCCTTTACTAACCGGATATTAACCCTGTGTACCAGAATCCGCTACAGTTGAAGTGATTAACGGCAGCAGGCTAAGGCTCCCATTGATCTGTCCGGAAGGGTGATGCAGGTACTCCTTCTGCATTGATCAGGCTGACCGAACCCGGATTATTGGCCCAAGCGTATCTTACTGCCACTGGTTCTTTTATAGCATCAGACCAAACGATTACTTTATTACCTTTTATTTTGGCATTCGCCCATACGAAATGCTTATCGTTACCAGCAATAGCAAACCCTGGCATTGCCTCCCCCTTTGGCCATATCCATTTCGAACCAAAGTGATTAAACGTTAATATGGCTCTGCCCTTTCGGATACGCATGGATTTGTATAGTGGTCCGGAAAATACTATTTTTTCCTTGTACGCTATTTTTTGCGCTGCTAAAGCCAGTCGTTTTCCAACGTCCTCTTTATTCTTAGGATGTACGTCATTCCATTCCCCAATATCGATAGCCACCGCCATTCCTGTATTGGGGAAAGCGAGCGTTTTGAGCTGTGCTTCACGCAAAAGCGCCCAAGCACTGGCTTGAGGTTGTGCCACTACCTTGCCAAAATTAGCGAGCTGTACGAATAAGAACGGCAGGTCACTATCTTGCCATTTTTTGCGCCAGTCTTGAATCAAAGTAGGAAATAGCTGAACATATTCCTGAGCTTTACTGACGTTACCTTCTCCCTGATACCATATTACGCCCTTAATCTTATAGTTAGTTAATGGAGCGATCATATTATTAAAAAGGCCTGTCGGTATCCATTGCAGAACCACAGAAGACGCTAATGGAGGCATCTTTGCACCAATTTGATAACGCCATGAGCCGCGCAAATCCAGTGTATCCGTTTGCGTGGCTAGAGTAAGTGGATAGCCTTTTACAAACCCCGCTCGCCCACCCCAATTGACAACGCGGACCGTAATCTGATTGCGGCCCGATTGTAATAGACCTTCTGGTATATTATAGGTCCGGGTAGCCCACTGATGACTGGTTGCACCCACCCAGGTGCCATTGATATAAACAGAATCGGCATCCATAATACGGCCAAGTCTTACCTGAGCGGTTCCATCTAAAAAAGATCTTGGTACATCGATCGTTCGGCTAAACCATACCACTCCATTAGGATGTACATTATCAACCGGATTCACATAATCAGGCAGCATAATGGAAAGCCAACTGGTTCGATCGATATGATTCGCGAACCATGGAGACTGACTGTCCTGAATTCCCTGGTCTGACGCACGGGCTTGCTCATGCCAATCCGCTGTTTGTTGCAAATGCTTTTGTTCCAGCATCTGAACATAAGCTAAGTCCGTGTATTTTTCTGATTCTTCCAAGTAATTGGGAAAATCCTTTAAGGCTTCTTTGCTCATCCATGCCTGTGCAGGAGATCCCCCCACGCTGGCGTTAATAAGTCCTATAGGCACTTTATATTTATCATATAATGTCCGCCCAAAAAAGTACGCGACGGCAGAAAAAGAAAGTACCGATTCGGGATGGGCCTCCACCCACTGCCCACCGCTTAAATCGTCTTGTGGTTCTTTTAAGTTGTAGTGTTTAGGCACTTCAAAATGTCGGATCACAGCATTCGTACTATTGGCAATAGAATGTGCATATTTATATTTGGCTCCCGCCATAGTGAATTGCATATTGGACTGTCCGGAACACAACCATACTTCTCCGATTAAAATATTCTGAAGAACGATAGTCGAATCCTTTGCGGATATAACCATTTCATACGGACCCCCTGCCGCCATTTCAGGTAACTTAACCTTCCAGCCGCCATTCTGGTCAGAAATAGTTTGGTATGTATGGTCCTGAAAATGAATCGTTACACTATCACCCGCGGAAGCCCAACCCCATATATTCAGTTGCGTATTGCGCTGCAACACCATGCCATCGCTTATCAATTTGGGTAATTGAATTTGAGCGTTTACCGTAATGCTTATTAGAAGAAAGAAGATAATCCAAATACGCTTCATCTGCTGCATATTAGAACTATGTACCGCTGGTATACCTTCTTTTAACTGACTCATAGCTATTTGTCCTGAATATCCAGTCCCAGATAATTTAAGCGCTCCCTGACCAATGAATTTTTCTCTTGTAACCATTTTGGATTTACCATTTCTTCCTCTAGTTCAAAAACATAGCCCTGATCTATATCTTGTAACAGTACGATACTGTTAAGTATGAGGTTGGCTTCAGCGTGTGTTTTAGCCATTTTCAGACAATCCGTCAACCTGCTAACAGGATTTTCAGCTTGCGCTAAACCCAAAAATTCTGCTGCCCGCATCCGTACCAGGTTTTCTTCATCACTGCTTGCTAATTCCCGGGCTTTATCATAAAAAACGGAAGCCTCCTTACCGAAAGAACTACAAACAATCAAACCCCAGTACCGCTCCCATGGATCTGCGGCATTGAGTGCCTGCTCAATACCCCCACGAGCACCTTCAAAAGAAATTATACTGAGGTCAGCAATATCTATCAGGTTACTTATACTACCTTTATTCTGCTGACCAAAAGCAACCGGATTATCCCACGCCATTTCAAGCAAATAAGGCTCCGGAAAAAAACTCAGATCAGGCATGGACTTCACCTGCTCCTGCAATATTTTTCTCATCTTACGAAGTATTTTTTTTCGCACACCACGGGCTACCAGATTATTCGTCTCAAAAGGGTCTTTCTTAATATTATATAGTGCTTCTGGAAGCCGAGGTTCAAAAAACTGCCGTTGGGCAGCATTCAATTTTTTTTCTTTATATAGTTGCAGCCATTCTTGATAGGCCAGCATACGGTAGCGATAAAAGTTATGCAAGCCGTCATAATTAAAAGGCTGATAATTACGCATGTACTTATACTTGCCCACCCGAACAGATCGGACCAAATCGTACTTTTCATCAAATCGGTCAGCATAACATAAGGCTAGATTGCGATCGTTTTATGCCTTTTTAGTTATCCCTTTACCCAAAAATGCCGACCCGTCCATCTCATCCGGTATCTCCACTCCGGCAAGATGTAAAACCGTTGGCCCAAAATCAACGAACTGCACAAACCCATCTATCCGGCTACCTCTTTGCACCGGAACCAGATGTTTCCATTTAGCCGGTACATAGACTACTAACGGAACATGAACTCCTCTTTCGAAAATATAACCTTTGCTTCCAGGCAAAACACCACCATGATCACCGTAGTAAAAAACAAAGGTATCATCCATTAAACCGTCCGCTTCCAGCTCTTTCAGAAAAAGGGCAATGGCCTGATCAGCTCGCTGGTGCAGATCATGGTACAAGGATTGTGTGTAACGAAAAATGTCGGTATCAGGATGGTATGGGTGCGGCACCATTGACGCAGTAGAGGTATTGGTCTGGTTGCCTTGCATTTGTTTTTCTGAAAAATGCAATCTACCCTCGTGGGTGATCCCAAAATTTTGCACGTGAAAGAAAGGCTGACCTTCCTTTCGATTTTTGTAGGAAGCTTTATTCGAAGAAGCATCCCAGACGGAATCCCCCCGAATAAAATTATAGTCTTCCTTACTGTTATTTGTCGTATAGTATCCGGCTTCCCGTAAATAATATGGAAACATTTCCAGACCAACAGGCATAGGTGCCTTACGCATCGTCCGATGATACTGTGCACCAACCCGTGGAGCATGAGTACCCGAAATCAGCGTACTCCTGGCAACAGAACAAACAGGACCTTGGGAAAACGCATTATTAAATATGATACCATCTTTAGCTAACCCTTCCACCGCTGGCATAGAAACCCCACCCTCATCATACATCCTTAGGTAGTGCTTTGAATTGTCTTCCGTAACGATCCACAGTATGTTAGGCCTATCCTGCCCTTGCAAGCCAATCTGGAAAAGTGACCAAATAAAAATTAACCAAATGATTTTACTCGTGGTTAAAAGATTATGTACTCTGTAATAGAAAGCCGGCAGCGCTACTAAACAATTTGTGTTCATAAATGCTCATCTTTTGCGTAATCCTTACTAATAATAAGGTACTACCGATTACATCTATCGCTTCATATATTTTTTATCCATGATTGACCGGATTTTAACAGACTAATCAGGAACTATTAACATTAACGATCAATAATAGTATATTAAGATATCCTTCTGTCTACAGTCAATTGTACTCATGTAAAGTAACTACTGCTTAGACATTGTTGGATGGTTCATCCTATTGATGAAAACCCCTCATTCTCATATAATTTCAATACCTAAGTTTCGTACATTTCGAAAGCGGCACTTTTAGTTTCTAAACGTGCCGCTTTTTCTTAGTTCCTGTCTGAATTTTTAGACCTAAATTGCCTCAATCACCGTTTTAACAGCAAGGATACAACCATTCTATAAACTGGATTTTTCATCTCATTTTCTTTTTAGTTGTTTTTTAATGAAACCCTGACGCCAACCATAGCGGTGACAGTCATAGCATGACATACTTCAAGCGAAAATCCAAAAAAATGAAGCATTAAAATGCGCCAGGCCTATGGCTTATCTGATCATCATCAGGGGTGCTGGCAGGCGGTAAC
>JABSSK010000332.1 GCA_013214265.1 Saprospiraceae bacterium
CTAAAAATATCTTTCGTTTTATTGTGGGGATGTAATCGAATATAAGGATTACGTTTTCACAAAAAATACTAAAGTTTGGCTGTTAAATGGCTCGCGAATTGGTTCTTTTATCTTTTGTGTTCTGGGCTGTCGAAACCGGCATGGCATCCAGCGCTCCATTCATCGGGTTGATTACCATAGGCTGGAATTCCGCCACTATCTTTGAGCATTCTTGCTAAATGCAGGCAGTTCCATACCAGGAAAGTCGTATTCCGGTTGGTGAAATCGTTTTCGGGCCCACCGGAACCTTCGTCCATATATGATGGACCAGGGCCTGCTTCTCCCATCCATCCGGCATCTGCCTGAGGGGGTACAGTATATCCGATATGAGACAAGGAAAATAATATATTCATGGCACAATGTTTGACACCGTCTTCATTGCCTGTGATAAGCGTAGCACCCACTTTGCCGTAATCTCTGTATTGCCCTTTTTTATTGAACTGATGCGTATAACCATACATTCTTTCGAGCGTGCGATTACACACTGAAGATTTTTCGCCCAGCCAAACAGATGTACAGAGAATCAAGATGTCACAATCGTCAACTTCTTTTTGGATAATAGGCCAGTCATCTTTGTCCCATTCTGGTGTTTTTGACATATCAAGACCCAGTCCTGCCGGTATATCATAATCAACGGGCCTAATTATTTTTGTGGTTGCTCCAACGGACTCAAAGATCATCTGTGCTTTTTTAATCAGTCCTTCGGTATGGGATAGCACAGGCGTCCGATTCAGGGTGCAGTTCAGGAACAGGACACTAAGGTCGGAATACGTTGCGGGTGGATTCGCGCAGTTCTTTTCCGTGATGGTTATCAGTTGGTCACTCATATTCTCTTTGTTTTATTGATGAAAATGATTAAGGCCTGGGATCCTCACTTTGAAGTTATCAGACCTTACAAAATGGAGGTACCGCGCAACTTCAAGGGGTTGCTCTAAATGTAATCATATTCGTTTTAACCTAGCTTTGGTTGATCACACGTGGGTAAATGTTGATTGGGGTCAAGACTTTATAAAGTATTCACTAAGAACAGTTACCGTTTTTTGAGGTAGTAGGTAAAAAACGATTAAAGCAAAATTAGGCCACGCAACAAGCGTATAGATTGCGAAAATAAGGTTAAATTAAAGAGGTAAGTCCAGCTTTCTTGGATAGAACTATTAAAGTATTTCCTCTGGAAAGCCACCCCGACCCCGTGTGAACGGTACCAACCATTTGGTTGCTACTTTACGTTTTGGCGTCATCATGCACAGAAGTCAATTCAACTGTAAAATGTTCAGGTCGGACCGACGTAACAAAGGGCTTGCTCCACTAAAAGAACCATTGTATGAAAAAGCAACAAACGAATAGAAGAACATTCCTTAAGCAAAGTAGCTTAGGGGCGCTGGGGTTCACCATCCTGCCCTGGTCAATCAAAAGTAAGGCCCCGAGTGATACCCTGCGCATTGCGCATATCGGAGTGGGCCTGATGGGGAATAATCATATCAATTGGTTTGCTAATCTTCCGGGGGTACAGATTGTAGCGCTCTGTGATGTGGATCAGAAACATTTGGCGTCAAGTATTCGGAATTTAGCGGATTTGCGGCCAGATTGGAAAGTAGATGCTTACGAGGATTTCCGACATATTCTGGACCGTAAAGATATTGATGCTATTACGTGTGCTACACCGGATCACTGGCACGCAACAATCGCTACCCTCGCTTTTCAGGCAGGCAAGGATGTTTATGGGGAAAAACCATTATCGTATGATATTGGGGAAGGTCAAAAGATGCTCGCGGCTTTGGAGAAGCACAACAGGATCTTTCAGTTGGGTACCCAAATTCATGCTGGGGATAACTACCACCGGGTAGTGGAACTCATACAGTCAGGGATGCTGGGGAATATTCATACGGTGCGTTTATGGAGAACAGGCACTTCGCCTGATTTGAAGATGTCCGCAGGGCAAGTGGTGCCTAGCACCTTAAACTGGGATATGTGGCAAGGGCCCGCACCGGAAAGAGCCTATGCTGCGGAGCGTTGCCATTTTAATTTTAGGTATTTCCTAGATTATTCGGGAGGTGTATTTGGTGATTTTTGGTGCCATATTGCGGATATCGTCTATATGGCGCTGCAACCAACGGGTTTACGATCGATCAGTGCGCGGGGCGAAGTGGCGAAAGGTATGTCGGATACCCCCGGCTGGATAGATGTTGATTATGAATTTGATAATCTGAAGATCCATTGGACCAGTGAACCCCCACAAGTGCCCGGTGCTAAAGACAGAAGTATCGGTGCCTACTTTGAAGGGGAAAATGGCACCTTAATTTGCGATTATGGTAGCCGTGAGATAACTATTAATGGCGAAACGGTAACAGACCTCAAAGAGGTACCCATTTCCATCCCGCGTTCACCGGGCCACCAGCAGAATTTTGTTGATGCGGTAAAGTCGCGCATCCCTCCCGAATCAAACCTAGCCTACACTCGGGAAATGACCCTTCCGATGCACTTAGGACTGATCTCTTGGCGGTTAGGACAACCATTAAAGTGGGATCCAGAAAAAGAAAAATGCATCGGAAATAAAAAAGCAAATAAATTGCTGAGCCGTAAACCTCGGAAGGCTTGGGCACTGATATAAACGCTAGCCTACCCTAGCTATCGTGGTTTAGGCTGCTAAAACTTTCCGTCCAATGTGTTTGGCTCGAGGTTAGGTTCCTGCACGGGTTAGTTCTTACTGCGTTGTAGAGAAAAGTAGCCACTAGTATAGGGTATTGCGAATGCTAATGTCGAGACGTAATTTTCGAGCATGATTTCTATCGCTAAAGGTGGAGGTTCATCCGATTAGCTTATTTTGTTGACTTCTTTGGGTGGCAATTTGAAAATATTGATTTAGGTAAAGTATTTTAGCCTATCTGATTACTAAAGATTTTATGGTGATGAAAAGGTTACGGTTTGGTCTCTTAGCCATTGTTTGGGCACTATGTATGGTAAATAATGTACATGCACAGCAAAGTGGTGTTGTTACTTACCAGAAAGTCATTGATTATGGCATCGAACCCATGGGTAAGCCCCGTTGGGATGATTTCATTAAAGATTTACCCAAAACAGGTACTTTTATTTATAACCTGTCTTTTGCCGGATCGGAATCATTGTTTGAAGAAGATATGTCCCAAAGGGCAGATGCTGATCCTCGGTTGCAGAGAGCTTTAAATGCAGTGTCGAGCTTTACCCCACCTAAAGCTGAGGTACTACAAATCTATCAAAACATTGAAGAGGGCCAAAAGCTAGAGCGGGTTGCGTTTATGACCCGATATTTTATTGTCGAAAATAAGCTGGAAAAGCCTGCCTGGAAGATTATTCCGGATAAGAAGAAGATACTCGATTACATCTGTGCGGGTGCGGAAATGAATACAGAACAGGGGACTGTCACCGCTTGGTTTACGCCTCAGATTCCCGTTCAGTTTGGTCCTGATGGTTATCATGGTCTGCCAGGGTTAATAATGGGGATTGAGCGGAATGGCGATATGGTAGTGCTGGCTTCAAATGTAGAAATGGATGCTTTGGATGCGCTTAGTGCACCCGACGATGGTCAAAAAGTAGAACAAAAAGATTTTGATCAAATCGTTAAAGACAAGGTCATGGAATGGAAGGCCTACGCTACTTCCAAAGGGCGTGCTAAAAAGAATTAGAAACCTGTATTTTACTATTGCGGATCCAATAGAATGAATATGCCTAAATCCATAATCACTACTGTACTGGTATTGCTTTTTTGTGCTGTAGGGTATGCGCAACACACCATCAAAGGACGAGTACTGGATGAGCAGGATCAGCCGCTCGAATATGTTTCGGTGGTACTGCTTAACCCAGTGGATTCGATCCTGCAGTATTTTGGTGTAACCAATGCGGAAGGTGCGTATCAGATCAAAAGTATCAAGAAAGGAAATTACCTGATCCAATTTTCTTTTGTGGGTAAGCAAACCACTTATAATGAAATCAATATTCCACTGCCTACTGGTGAGGACCTAGGTGATAAACAGCTACTACCAACGGTCCTGAAAGAAGTAGTGGTTGAGGCAGAGTTGATTCCGATACGCTTCAAAAACGATACCCTCGAATTTGATGCCAAAGCTTTTAAAACCCGACCTGGGGCTGCTGCCGAAGAATTACTCAGGCAATTGCCTGGGGTGGAAGTCGATAACGCCGGAAACATCAGGGCCGAAGGGGAGGAGGTCACAAAAGTGCTAGTCGATGGGAAAGAATTTTTTGATGATGATCCGAAGGTGGCTACTAAAAACCTTCCAGCCAAAGCACTGAGCAAAATACAGGTTATTGATCGGAAAACGGATGAGGCTACTTTTTCCGGAATTGATGATGGGCAAAGAGAAAAAACCATCAACCTCAAACTGAAGGAGGACTATAAAAAAGGATACTTTGGTGAAGTATCAGCAGGAATAGGTACACAAGAGACCTATCGGCTAGAAGCCAAAGTTTATCATTTTACCCAAAAGACCCAGAATGCTATCCTGGGTATGTTTAATAACATCAACGAATTTGGATTTACGAACAAAGATAACGTAGAGTTTGGACTGAATAATAAAGGCTTAAATGAAGCCTTAGCCGGAGGGATAAACCTGTCCTATAATCCGAACCAAGAGAATCGATATTTTGCTAGCTACTTAGGCAATAGACGATTGAAGGACTTAGTAGAAGAAGTATACACCGAAAACTTCTTTACCAGTGGTACTTATGAGCAGGAGCAGAATATTGAGGAATCAGATACCGACCGACCGCACCGCTTGAACTTTGGTGTTCGCCACAACTTTAATGAGAACCAACGCCTCTTTCTGGACGGACGAATGAATATCAACACCAGCGATATATTCACACAAACCTTTACCCGCTCCCAACTGGAAGAACAATTGGTGAATACCCTCGATAATGAAACCAGTAACGCTTCGGAAGACTTTTTTCTTTGGACAAAAGCCAGCTATATCGCAAAGCGGAATGATGATAAAACACAATTCAGAGCCGATATAGGCGGAGCACACGACAATAATTCCAACCAGCTAGACTGGACCAACCAGATCAACTTTTTTGCTCCTGAGAGTGAGCTTATATTACAGCAGTTTCAGGCCAATAACAAAGAAAGGTTATTTCTTTTTGCGGAACCCTCCGTTTTGCAAAAGCTCAACCCCAACTGGTCATTAAGTTTAGGTGCCCGCTTCGG
>JABSSK010000333.1 GCA_013214265.1 Saprospiraceae bacterium
TTAAAATAGGTTATAGGCTGTGGTATTTCACCTGCCACCCAGTGGTAAAGTTCCTCCAGGTCATCACCGTTTTCTGCACCTAAGACAAAAGTTTTTCCATCTGCTCGAACATCAAAATCAAAAACAAAACGCAACTTATCTAAATGTTTGGTAACCACTCCCGTTTCAGGATCAATATGAAACAAATGACGTACTGTTTTTTCAAATCCAACCGCAAACATTCCACCAATAGTCCATTGCCATCTACTCAGATTTTCATCAAAACGAGTAGCTAATTCTGTCGTCGAGCCTGTTTCTAGATTTAGTGTGAAATAACGCCCGTTTTCATAGTAGTTGGACGTGCGGTTATCCATATCAGATTCATATAATATGGATTTACTGTCAGGAGCCCAATCGGCTAACATATCCGCACTTTCCTGGGCAACCGCTATCGAGACTTCTCCCGATGCAACATCTAAAATGGATATATCCGCATTAAAAAAGGAATTGATAAGCGGATCAGGAACGTGTGTAAACGCTATTTTTTTCGCATCAGGCGACCATATGAAGTTTCGTATTGTATAATCAACACTGTCAATTATAGGCTTAGCTTTAAGCCGTTCAATACAGTTCCATACTTGTGCTGTACTATCCTTTTTATCATAGCAAGGCAAATCAGAAGGGTTAGCTGCAAAAGGGTCAAACGCCACTGTATATAACCAACTGAGCTTATATTCCTCATCATCTACTTCATAGGCCCCGTAGCGCCTTTTACGTTCTTCAGCTATTTTTTCATTACTTACAGATTGGGTGAAAGCGATATGCTCACCGTCAGGTGACCAAGCATAACTGTTTATACCTTCTCTTTCATGGGTGATGGGGAAAGCTTCTCCTCCATCCAAACGGATAGCATACACCTGATTTTTATGCCCTCTATTTGAAATAAAAGATATCCATGCGCCATCCGGGGACCATTGAGGGTTAGTACTGCTACCATCTGGATTGTTTGTCAATTGAAAAGGAGGCTGACCTGCCTTTCTGATCCAAATTTCGGTATCGTAAGTATTATCTACCCAATCGGTTCGTCGAACCGTATAAAGCACATGCTGGCCATCGGGTGATAGAACGGGTGTACCTGGACTCTGCAAAGAAAGTACCTCTTCAAAAGCAGGCACTTGTTTTTGCGAAAGCCCTAAAAAGGGGATACACAGGAGAACCGGTAGCAGAACTTTTTTCATTTTATTAGCTTTATTGGACAAAAGTGGGCTTAATATATCAATTTTCTATGGTGTGATTTATCGAAAAAATTGGACGCTATATCCATTCTTTTTATTCACGAAGAATAAATACCATAGTTTTATGTTTTATTCACTAGAATACATGTGTACGACCAATTCCATAGTCAATTTTCAGCGGCTCATATCAGAAAGTTTAAACGGGCTAGATAACTAGATCCAGATGAGTTCAGGATACGTAAATTCTTTTTCCTTATCCGATTTTGACTGGTACCGTAAAAAATAAATAACAGATTACGCAATCAACCGGAAAACCGTAATTATAATGAATGCACACGAAATTGACTACCAGATTTATGGTGAAGAAATGCAATATGTAGAAATCGAATTGTACACATTCGAGACCTTAAAAGCCGAAGCAGGGGGGTTCATGATGATGGAGGATGATATTGAAATGACAACGATATTTGGAGATGGAAGCGAACGGAATAACCAAGGTGGCATATAGGGCAAAGTACTTTCTGCTGGAAAACGCATGCTGACAGGTGAGAGCCTATTCATGACCGCTTTCACCCATGGAGGAACCGGAAAGCGAAAGGTTGCTTTTGCTTCTCCTTATCCCGGTCGTATTATCCCCCTCGACTTGACCCAGTATGAAGGAAAAATTATTTGTCAAAAGGATGCCTTTTTATGTGCTGCTAAAGGTACATCTGTTGGTATTGAATTCTCCCGTAAGTTAGGTCGTGGCTTTTTTGGTGGTGAAGGTTTCATCATGCAAAAAGTGGAAGGTGACGGACTTGCTTTCCTACATGCGGGAGGGACAATTCAGGAAAAACGATTGGAACTGGGCGAGACCTTACGGGTCGATACCGGTTGCCTTGTTGCTTTCACTCGTGACGTAAACTATGATATCGAAATGGTCCGAGGAGTCCGAAATATGATCTTTGGTGGTGAAGGTTTCTTCTATGCAAGCCTCCAAGGGCCTGGTACCGTTTGGGTACAGTCGCTTCCTTTTAGTAGAATGGCCGACCGGGTTATGCGTGCTACCCGCCAATATGGTAAAGGAGGTAATAAAGGAGAGGGAAATATTCTAGGAAGTCTCGGTGATTTACTAGACGGCGATGGATGGTAAGGATAATCATTAAACTGCCTTCTAGGGTATGAGCGTATAACCTTAATGATATATGCTCATACTGCTTTTAGCCTTTCTTTAAGTGCAAATAATTCGTCCCGAAATTGTGCCGCAGAGATAAAGTCTAGCTCTTTAGCTGCTTTTTTCATCTTCCGTTCCGTATTCGTGATCATTTTCTCTAGCTGATCCTTATTCATATACTCCAAAACCGGATCTGCAGCTAAACTAGGATGTTCTGGCTCTATATAGGCATCTTTTTTACCCCTAATATCAAGAATGGTTTTCTTTGAGAGAATTTCTTCTTTTGACTTTCTTACTGTTTTTGGAACAATACCATGCGCCTCATTATAAGCCATTTGAATGGTTCGTCTCCGATTGGTTTCATCGATAGTGAATTGCATGGAGTCTGTAACCTTATCTGCGTAAAACACCACTAAACCGTTCGCGTTACGTGCTGCTCGCCCTGCGGTTTGTGTTAAGGAACGATTATTTCTCAGGAACCCTTCTTTATCCGCATCAAGAATAGCGACTAAGGAAACCTCAGGAAGATCCAAACCTTCTCTAAGTAAGTTAACCCCTACCAGCACATCAAATGCCCCTAACCTTAAATCCCTTAGGATCTCTACCCGCTCCATAGTATCTACTTCTGAATGAATGTATCTAACCTTAATATTGTGCTTGCCAAGATACTTTGTCAGTTCCTCAGCCATACGCTTGGTGAGCGTAGTCACTAAAACCCTTTCTTCGCGCTCAATCCGCAATCTAATTTCTTCCATCAAATCATCGACTTGATTCAAACTAGGACGCACATCAATGGGTGGATCTAATAATCCGGTAGGCCGAATCAGTTGCTCAACAAGCAAGCCGGAGGTTTGCTCCATTTCATAATCCCCAGGAGTCGCACTAACAAAAACAACCTGATTGATCAGATTCTCGAACTCAGTGAAATTTAAAGGTCGATTATCCATAGCCGACGGTAATCGGAAACCATGATTAACCAGACTTAGCTTTCGCGCCCTATCTCCTCCAAACATACCTCTTACCTGAGGAACAGTAACGTGACTTTCATCAATAAGCATGAGATAATCATCAGGAAAATAATCCAAGAGACAAAAGGGTCTTGTACCTGGTCTCCGCCCATCAAAAAACCGAGAATAGTTTTCTACGCCATTACAATACCCTAACTCCTTCATCATTTCAAGATCAAACATAGTCCGCTCCCGAATACGTTTAGCTTCCAAAAGTCGACCTTCTTTCTCAAAGTACTTCTCCTGGTCACTTAACTCATTCGTAATCGCGTCGACAATCTGATGAATGCGTTCTTTAGGGGCTATGTACAAGTTAGCTGGAAAGATGGCAGCCGTATCCATACGCTCAATGCGTTTACCACTTTCAATTTCAATCATTTCAATCTCATCAATCTCATCCCCAAAGAACTGGACACGATAACCATAATCTACGTAAGGTAAATTGATGTCAACCGTGTCTCCTCGAACCCTGAAAGTAGCTCGTCGAAAATCGGTTTCTGTTCGGGAGTATAAGCTATCTACCAGATCGTACAAAAAGCTATTTCTAGAAACCGCTTGCCCTTTTTTTACACGTATAATACCTGATTTGTAATCCTCGGGATTACCCATACCGTAAATACACGAAACAGATGCCACAATTATTACATCCCTTCGCCCAGATAATAGGCTTGAGGTAGCGCGAAGACGAAGCTTGTCCACCTCTTCATTGATCGACAGATCTTTTTCAATGAACGTGTCTGTCACCGAGATATAAGCCTCGGGCTGATAGTAGTCATAGTAGGAAACAAAATATTCCACCGCATTATCTGGGAAAAACTCTTTGAACTCACCATACAGCTGAGCGGTTAGGGTTTTGTTATGAGTTAAAATGAGGGTAGGCCGATTCAATTGCGCAATCACATTGGCCATGGTAAATGTCTTTCCTGACCCGGTAACACCAAGAAGTACTTGAGCCAGATCACCTTGATTGACACCACTAATCAATTGGGTAATCGCCTGAGGCTGGTCACCTGTTGGCCTGAATGGAGATTGGAGCTTAAAGGACATGCAACTAATTTTTCCTGGAATAAATTAAATGCTTTTAGGGGGTCCTAAGTTGAAAAGAATAACATAAAGAAAATAAAAAGGGTAAAAGGTACCCATTACCTTTTGCCCTACTTGGTCAAGATGTACTTACATGAACTCCACTACGTTCACGTTCAACAAAGTACATTTCAATATCTCCTTTATTTTTGGCGTGAAAACGGCCTCGGTACTTACAATCGAATCGATACTGTATTTTCCGAAAGGTAGAATCTGAAATATTTACTCGACCGGGCTCTCCATTAGACTCCATTCTGGATGCAATATTCACTGTATCACCCCAAATATCGTAGGCAAACTTTTTGGTTCCAACAACACCTGCCACTACAGGTCCGGTATGAATCCCAATACGTGCTTCGAAGAACGGCCTGCCCTGCTGCTTTCTTTCTGTCTTATATTCTTCCAAGAATCCCTGAATCTGAAGAGCTGCCCGAACGAGGTTGTTCGGTATGGATGTTCTTCCCTCCAGTCCACTAGCACACATGTAAGCGTCGCCAATAGTTTTTATCTTTTCTATGTCATCATACTGACTAATGATACGATCAAAAGCCTTAAAACACTTATCGAGTTCCTCGACCAATTCCTCAGGTCTGAGTTGTTCGGCAATCTTGGTGAAATTCTTAAAATCAGAAAACAATACAGAAGCATGCTCAAAACGCCTCGCCTGAGCCTTTCTATTTTCTTTTTTCTCGTAAATATCATTTTCAAATGACTGACACACATATTTAGAACTAATATAAATCAACCAATCAATAAATAAATGTATGAAAAATAATA
>JABSSK010000334.1 GCA_013214265.1 Saprospiraceae bacterium
AAGCCATGCGTCAAGTAGAGCGCCCCAATGATCGTGGAGGGTGGGAGTATTTTTTATCCCAACGGCCTGTTGCCTGGTAAACGGGGACTAGCTTTGGTTTTCGTGACGCTTGGGCCATTGGTGTCACCCCTGATTATACCGTCGGTGTAAGGGTAGGAAATGCCGACGGAACAGGACGCCCCGATCTAATTGGGATAAAAGATGCAGGGCCGCTCATGTTTGATGCTTTTGCACTACTCCCACCAACAGGATGGTGGCAATCTCCTCTAGATGATCTGGAAAATATAAAAATATGTTCTGTTAGTGGGGATCTAAGCACACCGAACTGCCCCGCCATATCCTCCTTAGAATCAAAAAGTATTCATGGGGGTATACCTTGTCGGTATCACAAAAAAATTCATACCACGCCGGATCAATCCTACCAAGTGGACGCATCCTGTTATCCACAGGAGGACATGCAACACCTAAAGTGGTTCACATTACCCCCAAGAATGGCTTATTATTACCGTTCGGAACACCCCGAATGGAAACCCATTCCACCTATCCATCCAAATTGTCAACAACTCACTTCTAATCAAGCGGTAATGCGGCTTATTTACCCACAAGCCCCCAGACGTATTCTCGTTCCACGCAATATGGATGGTAGTTGGTCAAGAACAGTCTTCGAGTTAGCACATCAACGCCCAGCCACGAAAGTATACTGGCACATTGATGACCGCTTTATTGGTGCGACCGAAACATTTCACGCTATGGAACTGTTCCCTGAACCTGGTGATCACGTACTAACATTAGTGGACGCAGACGGTAATCGCCTGACCCAAAAATTTACCATTCAACAGCAGGAATTAGAGGAATAAAGGCACCTGCAAATGCCTTGCAGATGCCTGAAAACATACTATGAGAAAACTACAGAAATTAAGATCACGCTTGCGCACTTTGCAGCTTGGTAGCCTTAGGAATACCTAGTACTTATGGCTGACAAAAGGTGCATATTATGCATGTTATGAATTCGATTAAACAAAAAACTGCACCTCTTTTAGGTATTGGGGTGCAGTTGAAACAAACATACTATGAGAAAACTAAGCTCAAACTACTATGATTTAAAAGTAAAATGAAAGGATATTGTCCTCTCTTACTAAATGGTATGTAAACAGAAGGGAATGGTGTAGGAACCTAGTAAATCAGGATGGCGAATGGACAACGATTGCGGATATTCCATCTCATTAATAAGAAAGTCGTATTAGGTTATACACGGACAGCTACCATTGGGTACTAGCGCATATGAATATCTACGATAGGGATTTTTATTTCTACTCGTGTTCCGGTTGGTTCGTCCGTATCTCCAACTAGATCAATAGTTTTTACAAATAAATTGTTGGCTGAATCAGAATGATGCAAAATGCGCAGGCGGTCTTCTGTTATTTTAGTCCCTTTTGACTTATGATTTTGATACTGAGCATCCTGCATTTGATTTTCACGGGCCTTTTTACGGCCAATGCCATTATCTTCGACTACGCATAAGATCGAATGCTCATCATAAAGGGAAAAATTCAGTTTAATCAGGCCATTTTTTTTGGTTCGCAGACCATGCTCAATGGCATTTTCTACATAAGGTTGAACAATCATGGTTGGTACACCTAGAATATCTTCTTCGATTTCTTCATCCACTTGAATGATATACTTCAATTTATCCTCGAAGCGTAGTTTTTCGTTGATGTACAGATAATCTCCAAGAAATTCGATTTCCCGTTCCAAAGAGATGAATTCCAAATCACTATATTCTAGGGACTGGCGCATTAGCTTGGCGAATTTTGCCAAATATTTAGCAGCATCATTCCCTTTATTAGAAGTAATATAATTCTGAATGGAGTTCAGTGCATTGTACAAGAAATGAGGATTCATTTGGGCTCTCAAAGCCTTGAGCTGTAATTTGGTAGCTTGAAGGCGCAGCAGTTCTGCTTCTTGGCGTTTTTTCTCAGCATCGTATTTTACTTCCAGCTCCAACTGACGATTTTCGTTGAGCTGCTTGATATACCGGTCGCTGTATGCACTATGCAACACCTGATATTGATAAGCCTCATCCCATTCTTGCCGGGATGCATGAAACTGGGCAATATTCTCGCAAGTGGCGGATAAAAGTTTGTAATCATTAATTTCTTTGGCGATCTCCAAGGCAGAAATGAACTGTTCTTTCGCCATTTCTTCATCTTCCAAGCCGTCATAAGCCTGTGCTCTCCAAGCTGCAATATGTCCGAAATTACTCCACTCTTCTGGTCCATGTTCGCGATACAGCATTTCGGCTTTATCCAATAAATCTAATGATGCACTAAACTTGGATTTTTTAAGTGCACAGTATCCCAGGTTCGCATAAGCACTAGCGTAGCTAATCGGATTCGGATCATTGGGATTTTGAACAACTTTCAAAAAATATCTTTCCGCATTTTCCAGGTCAGTGGCAGCTAAATAAGCATTCCCTAAGTTTAAATAGTTCCATGACATACGGCTGCGCATGTTCATGGATTCAGCCATATCAACGACTTTCAAGTACGATTGTATGGCACGGTCATACTTATCGTTATGCTCATAGATATTCCCTAACCCACTGTGAATCAAACATAGAAAATACAAGTCTTTTGGTGTATGCTCTTTTGGCAGAGCGGTTAACATTTTATCCGCTTCCAGCAGGTCTTCGGTGGCTTGGCTATAATCCTTGATATATAAGTTAAGAAAACCTTGCCGTGCTATTATGCGCGCTTCTAGTTTGAGTAAGGGGAATTTTTTGAGCATTATGCTGGCCTTATCCAGATATTCACGCGCTTGGTCAAAGTCACCGCAGTTCATACAAGTGCCGGTATAATCAATATATGCTTCAATTCTCTGGTGTAAAGAACCGGTGATTTCTACCAATCGGATAGCTTCTTGAAATTGCTCTAGCGAATCCTGATAGGCATATCTCATATTGGCTAGAAGTGCCTTATGGAGATACAGGCTAAGAATAAATTCCTGTCGAGGAAAACCTGCTGGATACCCGACCAATAATTTGTCTTGTTCTGTAATGAGCTTTTCAGCCCGACTAACATCCGTAAACACATAATACCGAAGTAGTCGGTCAATAATTTCCATGCGCTGGAGAGTCCCACTGTCTTGTTGAAGTTGATATTCTAGTGGTTCGATCTGATCTAGGAGGGGCAAGGAATTATTCATATATGTTAAAAATAAATAATTAGGGGGTTAATGCCAAGCATTAACCCCCTAAGATATATTTTCCTAAAGGATTACTGAGGAATGATCCGGCCACAGCCATTATTCCAGTTCCTGCCTTTCTTACCTCCTTGGATTTTCTTTAAATCTTTCTTTGGAAGTGTGTTCAGATCTTTTTTCAGATCTTCTAGTGTCTTTTTTTTCTTTCCCATAATAAAACGGTTTTTAAGACTCTATGGGATAACAATGTTGCCCAAGTAAGCCTAAAAATACGAACAAAAACATGAGTTCTCCAACTATGGTGATACTAAAAGTTTCACCTGCGTACAAAGTAGGGCTCCAAAAAAGAGCTAAAATTTTGATTATAAGAACTTTACAATCAAAAAACGTCCCTTTGGAAGGTTCCTGTAAGCTCAGCTTACGTACACTGTAGTTGCAAAAGAACGCAGGAAGGGATGGTTTCGGATAATTTATCGAACAGGACCCTGATGTAAGCTTCGAATCTGTTCCATGAAAGCCGGACGCCTTCTGCGGGACACTTCGATTTGTAATTCATCGTCCATAATTACGTAACCGCCTTCGCCTTTTACGAATTTTCGCATGTAATTCAGATTGATAACGTGTCTTTTGTGAACCCTGTAGAAGTTGAACGGTGCTAAAAGTTCTTCGTAGGACTTTATGGTTTTGGATGCTGTAATTCGCTCACCGTTATCTAGGTAGATATGCGTGTAATTGTCTTCTGCTTCAAAACGAACTATATCTCTAATATTTACAAAGTAAATACCATCAATAGCGGATATACTCATTTTGGTGAACGCATTAGGATTATTGTAGTGATTGCTGAATATTTCGAGTCGCTTGTCGATTTCATTTCTTTTGCGCAAGCGAATCCTGTTTACTGCTTCTCTTAGCGAATCAGGATCAATCGGCTTCAATATATAACCAATTGAGCTATATTCGCAAGCTTTTATGGCATATTCTTCATAAGCTGTCACAAAAACAACTTCAAAGTCGATAGGTCTGATCTGATTTAGCAGTTTAAAAACGAGCCCATCGGGTAGGCTGATATCTAAAAAAGCCACATCAGGTTCCATATCCGGTGAAGAAAATAGAGTTACACCTTCTGAAACGCTGGAAGCTTCACCAATAACGTCAACATCGCCTTGCTGGGACAATAAATTTTTTAGGTTATTCAAGCCATTGACCTCATCTTCAACAATGATGGCCTTGATTACCGCGTCTGAACTTCTTGACATATACTAGATAGTTAAATGGGGGTTCTGCTAAATGTACAAACTTCCCACAATAAACTTATTATAATTATCAATAACTATAAGTAAGACGAAAAATGTTGCTTTACTATTTTATTTTGACTTACTTGTATGCATTCACATCTAATTTTTTTAGCTCTGTCTGATTAAATGTACACCAAAAAAAATGCCAAAGTCTTTTTATGGCAAAATCAAATCCAAAAAGGAACCGAATTAAGGAAAGAATTCATGAAATTATTTTTGAAGCAGATACAGCTGAAGGAAAAACTTTTGACATTCTATTACTAATTAGTATTCTGGCTAGTGTTCTAGTGGTCATGCTGGAAAGTATCCCTGAGATTGGTGCTCGATTTGGCCGACTTTTCTTCATCTTAGAATGGACTTTCACGATTCTCTTTACCCTTGAGTATTTACTAAGACTGTATAGTGTATACCGTCCGAAGCAGTATGCGTTGAGTTTTTATGGCATCATTGATTTTCTGGCTATTTTACCCACCTATCTGAGTATTTTCATTGCTGGTTCACAATACCTTTTAGTAATTCGAGGCCTTCGCCTGCTCCGTGTTTTTCGCATTTTCAAGTTAGCCCATTTTACACAGGAAGGGGATATTATCCTGCGTGCCATGATGGCGAGCCGCGCCAAAATAACCGTATTTCTCACTTTTGTTTTGCTGATGGTTACCATTGTAGGTTCTGCTATGTACTTAGTAGAAGGTGATCAGAATACGCGTTTTTCCAGCATCCCAC
>JABSSK010000335.1 GCA_013214265.1 Saprospiraceae bacterium
TTTCGGTCCAGCCGTTTTGCGTCATTAACTTGACAAGTTGTTCTTGCGGATCAGATTTGGGTGATTCAACTAAGTGATTTTTGGGTGGATCGGAAGCATCATAATTGATAATGAGTTGAGGCACGGTGGGCATCAAACTGGTGGATAGAAACGATTTGGATGGAGATTGGCTACCGTGTATTCAATATGAATTACCGCTGAAGGGACTGTAGATATTGCCTCCCGAACCCGAGTATTTTGCTCCGGTTACGCTGGCTAGGCAATTGATTTCTTGCCGTAAGCGTAAGACACCCAGTAAGCCGAACACAATAGCTTCTTTGTACGAGATGAGTGATTCGTCAGGAATGACAACCTTCCAGTATGGACCCAGCTGCGCTTGTATTTTTTCCAACAGGAAGGTATTAAAGGCCCCACCTCCAGTTACCAGTAGACGTGGTTCTTTTTTAGTTGTCCATTTTTGAAGATCCTTGGCAATGACACTCGCTATATGTACCGTTAGGGTATGCATCCAATCCACAACAGCGGCGGGGTGCTTGGCAAAGAGTGGTTGCACCGCTTCAGTATACCATTCGTAACCGGTTGATTTAGGAATGGGCAACTGATAGTAAGGCAGTTCATCCAGATCATGCAAAAGGGCAGGAACACACTTGCCGGATCGCGCCTTTTCGCCGCCGGTATCGAAGGCCAAACCGATCCTGCGGGATAAATCGTTCAGCCCAATATTGGCCATACCGATATCATAGGCTTTGCGGATGCCTTTTTCTGAAAAGGATATATTAGCAAAACCCCCCAGATTCAAACAAATATCATAATCGCTAAAGAGAAGTTGATCCCCGACTGGTACCAAGGGCGCACCCTGCCCACCAAGTAACACGTCACGTGTCCTGAAATCATTAATAACCGTTTGTTGACAGGTATCGGCTAATGCTTGACCGTGACCAATCTGAAGGGTAAATCCCAGTTCCGGACGGTGATGAACAGTGTGGCCATGGCTGGCCACCAAATCAGTGGGCAGATTATGGGTACTCAGGAACGCCTGGACTTGTTGACCGAGCCAGCGACCATAGCGGATATCTAATGCTAATAAATCTACAGGATTCCAGTGAACAGCTTGCTGCAGGTCGTTCTCCCATTGCCAGGAATAAGGAACATGTTTATACGCATTGAGTTGGTAGTGCCACGCCTGCTCTATCCGCGAAAAAGTACAGTGGGCCAGATCCAGCCCATCCAGTGATGTGCCCGACATTAAACCAATAACATTATAATTGTTTTGCATGCCCTTGAGATATTAACCGTAAATAATTACATTTTTGTTTAAGATAGTATAGGTTTTTGATGCAGGATACCAGAGGTTGGAATTTATCGAATTTGTAAAATGAAAGCGGCATGAAATCGTCTTTAATTACGGAACAATCTTCATTATATCACGATCTGGATAGCATGTCGGTAATGGACATTTTAACCACTATTAATCAGGAAGATCAAAAGGTAGCACAATGTGTTCAGCAGTCGATTCCCCAGATTGAACGCTTGGTCAAGCAAATGGTGTCTCGTTTTGCACAGGGAGGTCGCTTGTTTTATATGGGGGCAGGTACGAGTGGGCGACTAGGTGTTTTGGATGCTTCAGAAATTCCCCCGACCTATGGCATACCACCCGCACGAGTGATCGGATTGATTGCCGGTGGTGATCAGGCCCTGCGAAACTCGGTAGAAGAAGCTGAAGATAATCCTACTCAAGGTAAAGCCGATTTGGAGGCACATCAATTATCATCGATAGACACTGTTATTGGTATTGCAGCGAGCGGAACGACACCTTACGTTATTGGTGGGGTGACCTATAGTCAAGAAATAGGCGCACTTACAGGGTGTATCACGAATAATGCAAATTCCCCTTTGTCCGAAGCAGTAGCATACCCAA
Organism: Saprospiraceae bacterium; assembly: GCA_013214265.1. Taxonomy (GTDB): domain Bacteria; phylum Bacteroidota; class Bacteroidia; order Chitinophagales; family Saprospiraceae; genus DT-110. The sequence continues at coordinate 1,919 of JABSSK010000335.1, forward strand.
TTGAACTGGTTGTCGGACCCGAATTCGTAACGGGAAGTACCCGTATGAAAAGTGGAACCGCTCAGAAAATGGTACTTAATATGATTTCAACCGCTCTGATGATACGTAGCGGGCGAGTCAAAGGGAATAAAATGGTGCATATGCAGCTAAATAATGCAAAGCTGCTACAGCGTGGTATTCGTTTCTTAATGGAAGAGTCAGGTATTACGCACAAGGAGGCTGAGGCCTTATTGCACGAGCATGGTTCCGTAAAGAATGCATTGGTTGCTATGGAACAAAAATAGCGACCATCACGCATTTGATTCATGCCACTATCTGGAATGTCATGCTGCTTGGCTTGGTTTTGCAACCGCTAGCTTCAATATTCGTTATATTCTGCAGGCTCTAAAGGATTCTGCTAACATGATGCGATCGTTCTTGTTATTGATATTTACCATGCTGTCTGTCTCGATGACAGCACAGCGAACATGCGGTTCCGCTGATCTGTTGGAAAAGCAGTTGTTAGATGATCCGAGTATGGAAGAGCGCATGCAGGCCATCGAGCGTTTCACGACACAATACCTCAAAAGCCCTTTACGCAGTAATACCGATCAGCAGATTACCATACCTATTGTCTTCCATATTGTATACAGTTCGGAGGAAGGTAATGTATCACAGGCACAGATTGAAAGTCAGTTACGTATTCTGAATGAAGATTTTCAACGATTGAATGCGGACACTACGGGTACTCCTGAGGTTTTCCGGCCGGTAGCAGCAGATTTGAATATTACTTTTTGCTTAGCTACGATCGACCCCGACGGCAACCCAACCACAGGTATTACGCGTACGGCAACTTCTGTGGAGTCGTTTTCGAGCTCGGCTGATGATATTTACTTCGATGCAAAGGGTGGTAAAGATGCTTGGGACCCTTCGAGTTATCTAAACTTCTGGGTTTGTAATCTGGCGAATGGATTATTGGGCTTCGCTCAGTATCCGGGAGGGCCAGAAGCTTCCGATGGGGTGGTTGTGGGTTATAGATACTTCGGTGATATTGGTACAGCGGTCAGCCCATTCAACCTGGGTCGAACGGGAACGCATGAGGTGGGGCATTACTTTAATCTTAGGCACATATGGGGTAATGGCGATTGTTCAGTTGACGATTTAGTGGGGGATACGCCCCTAGCCGGATCGCCTAATTATGATGGGTTACCGTGTAGTTTTCCAGGGGCGAATTCTTGTGGTTCGGGAGCTGAGGATCTGCCGGACATGTTTCAAAATTATATGGATTATTCCGATGATGGCTGTATGAATATGTTTACCGAAGGCCAAAGTGATCGGGTTCGTGCTTTGTTTGCATTTGGTGGGGCTCGGTATGATCTGCTTTTATCCAATGCGTGTGGCGTACAGGAAGTATCCTGTTCCGACAATTTACAAAATGGGGATGAAACTGGAGTAGACTGTGGCGGTTCCCAGTGTTCTCATTGCCCTTGTAATGCGGGGCCTCTGACGTTGGACATAACTTTTGATGATTATCCAACAGAAACCAGTTGGGATGTGCGCAACTCGCAGAATCAGGTTGTTGTGTCCAGTCCGATCTACGATGGTCACACCCCCTCCATGGAGACAGAACCGAGCGATTTACCGCCAGGGGACTATGCAGTTAATCTGGACGATGCATTTGGTGACGGCCTGTGTTGCGAATATGGGCAGGGGGCATTTCAATTGACAGATGCTGAAGGCACATTGATAGTGGAAGGAAGTTCTTTTGGTACGATATCATCCACTACCTTTTGTTTGGCTCCAGAGTTATGTCCGGATAGCCTGAACTGGTTGTCAGAAAGCTATGGGGATACGGCCAAAGCTGCTGCTTTTTTGGAAAGCAGTGTAGCTTTATCCTCAGCTGGCCCTTATCTATTTGAGGCTCCTCGTATCACACTCAGGCCAGGTTTTACGGTTAGTAGTGGTACTGTTTTCACAGCTCGTCCTGTAGGCTGTATCCCCGAAGAAGGCGATACCCGACAGTTGTCCTTAAATACAGAATCGAGATTAGGGAATCTGGAAATCTATACCAGTAATGGTTTTCGCTTACGTGTAATACCCAATCCAGCGCAAAGTTTTGCGCAAATAACGATCATAAAAGAGGAAGCATCCGGAGCAGAGCCAGCACAAATCAGTATTTTCAATGCTATGGGCCAGCAAGTATTCTTACCAGAAGCTATGATGACCACGGCTCCAGGACATTACAATATGGATATTAATCTGACAGGTTATCCACAGGGTTTGTATTGGGTCGTAGCTCGGATGGGCATACACCGCGAGGTGGTTACTTTGCAAGTGTATTAGGTGCCAAGTAACGCATCCACATTTTCGGGTGGCCTGCCAATAATCGCTTGTTCTTCTTTTACGACAATGGGCCTTTCTATAAGTTTCGGATAAGTTAGCATGGCATCAATCCATTCTTCTTCACTAAGTACTTTATGCTTGTACTGCGTTCTGTAGATGGATTCCGTTTTTCGAATGAGATTGGCTGCCTTAATGTTCAGTTTTTTCAAAAGGCCGATTAGGGTATCCCTATCCGGTGGCGTTTCCAGGTATTTGATTACCGTTGGTTGAATGCCGGCGGCTTAAATGCGTTGTAACGTTTCACGGGATTTTCGGCAGCGTGGGTTATGGTAAATAATCATAGTATTTAAGTTGGTCAAAGCAAGGTTGTGCAGTTTACTACTTGCTAAAATAAGTCTATCGGGATCGGGCCAATTCCATGGTTTCAAAGTTCTTTTGTTCTTTGTTCTGAGCTTCTTTTTTCAGTCGTTTTTCGTAAGTACGGATGAGTTGGGCATACCAAACAACACCAATGACATACAAAATAACCGTAATCAGAAAGATAGTTACGTATGGGTATTCCATGCGGCGGAGCCAGCCAAAAAGTTTCATACTAACAAACCAACTTCCGGACCAGATAGAAGCATTAAGGGCAGAAATGAGTTCCTGATTGCGCTTACCTACATAATACATAACCAACTCGCTGGTCATCGGTCCTGCCGCATTCATGAGCGGTTGTCGAACAATATAGAAAAAGATAGCAACCGGCAGTGCGTATGTCCAAGCTTTATAGTATTCGGTAATGGCGAGCATAAAAAGCGCAAATACCGCTAGAGACTGAAATAAAGTGATCGCAATACGGTACCCAAAGTTTCGCTTGATATATGGCATGAATAGCATGACACCAACGACTAGGCCAAATGTAACAGAGCCCATAATGGAAAAGGTATTTGACTGAACACCATGTACATTCAGAAAAAAGAGGCTGATA
>JABSSK010000336.1 GCA_013214265.1 Saprospiraceae bacterium
CATAACCTTGAACCCAATTACGGACATAAACCTGAGGTTTTAATTGCACATATATTTCTCCGGGTACTGCTCCTTTGGGTAAGTTGTAGTTGATAGCTTTTTTATTTAACCAGGTGGAAGATTCTTTTTCAGCTAATTTTTCCATCATATACTGAAGTTCCAAGACAAGATCGGGGAGTCCTTCTTTTCCGGCTACTGTTTTAGTGGCACCATCTTCATATTGTTCGAGCCGTATCAGGGGTGCGTCTGGTATTCTGCTTTGGTAAAAAGGAGGATATTGCCAAAGGTTGGTTTCAGCAAGCTGTGTTTTGAGTTCAGCCATTTCTTTATCGGATAACTTCCTTATCCATAGGCCTAGTTTGGGTGTATTTCGCTCGCCTTGAAAAGCGATAACACCATTTTGATATACCGTGGCATGGTAAATAGGGCATTGGCCAAAGCAAGCACCTTTATCTAATTTAACGAGTGGCTCCTGTGTGGATAAATCGATGTTTTCGAGTGAAGTACAGGAGCTTAAAGTACATGCCAGAATAAAACCAGCAAAAAATGCGTGTGTAATTTTTCTCATATATGGGGTGTGACTATCGAGTTAGTTTTGCGCGCCAATTTCAGTATGCGGGCTTAAGATAATATCTGTTCTACGGTTTAGTGCTCGACCATTTTCAGTTGTATTGGTGGATTTTGGTGCATACTCACCTCTACCCGCAACGACTAATTGATCAGGACCAACGCCTTGTTGTTGTAATTCGCGGGCAACAGCAAGTGCACGATCGAGACTCAGTTCCCAGTTTTGGGCAGGATCGCCTTGGTTATCGGTGTGGCCCTCCACCATGATACGAATATATGGTAGGTTAGCCAAAGCCTGGGCAATTTGGCCAATAGCCGAACGTCCGTTGCGGTCGAGCCGTGCACTTCCCGAACGGAAAAGTAGTTCTTGGCTTAGGCTTACGTATAATTGACCGTTCTTTTCGGTAATATCAAGATCGGTAGCAGGAAAATTGGCCTGCACATTCGATAGTGCATTCCGCATTTGCTGGAGTTCTTGATCCCGTCGGAATAACTCATTTTGGAGTTGGACGATCTGACGATCCCGAGAATTGAGTTCTTGTGAAAAGTTACGCTCTAGAGACTGCAATTGCTGTTTTCTTTGGTTAATCTGGTTGTCGAGATTCTGAAGATACATCAACCGGCTATCATTATTTTGAGATGATAAACTGCTGCTGTTGGTGTTGTCCATCATCCCTTTATTTTGCTCTATCAATCGTGTGTAGCGTTCGAGTAATTCCTGATAGCTTTGATTGAGGTTCTTATTGGTTGATCGCAGTCGTTCGTTGGCTAATAATAAAGAGCTGTAATCGTTTTGAACGGATGTTCGTTCGTCAATGTCCAGGTTACCTCCAATCAGGGAATCTGATAACCCCAGCATTTTGGTCAGGCGTTCATTTTCTTGTTTAATTTCTGCATGTTGCTTATGAGGCACACAACTACCCAAAACAAGGATGCTACTAATAAAAAGAATGGCTTTTTTCATGAATTTCGGCTTTTCGGGGGTCCAATATGTTGGGTTGGGTCATTGCAAATACTTCACTAATGCACGGGTTGCTATGGATATTCCTAGGTCCAGAACATATCTTGTTACAAGGTTTCTGCATGACCTGCATAAAACAAAAATAGTAAAATATCTAAGTTGCTCAATTGATTGGATTTAAGGGAATTACTAAAATGGAGGATGAGTTTTGATTTCCTTAACGAAAAAAGCCTTTTTGGGTGAATACTTAACGGCTTTTTAACGCCTACTACCACAACGAAACAACTATGAATTACGTCTATATAGTAAAGAGTTCAACTAGTGAGTGTTAAATATCAAATCCTGTCGAAACGAAGTGTTCAACAGGGTTTTTTCTTTATAGCTTTAACACAACCTTTCTAAATCATACCGATGAATATCGGTACATTTACGCCACAAAAGATCGGATTATGCGCATTTTTCTATTCTTGCTAAGCTTTCATTTTTTATGTCAGGGTCTTCATGCACAACGGACGGTTACTTTTGCTGTGGGAACGGTTTCGGGAGAGGTTAACCAAACGGTTTGTGTTCCCGTTTCTGTTGCTGATTTCCAGAATTTGTTGTCTATGCAATACACGATTCAGTGGGATAATAGATTTCTGGAGTTTTCGGGCGTTCAAGATTTTGGTTTGCCATGGCTAAGTGAATCTAATTTTGGGACCCAACTAGCGGGAGAGGGTAAGCTTACGGTAGTTTGGATTGATAATGCCCTACAGGGGGTTACCCGAACCGACGGGCAGCCAATTTACAACCTTTGTTTTAAGATTAAAGGGGGTAGAGGACAATCAGCGTATATTGGATTAACACAGCAGCCCACCCCTTATGAAGTCGTTAATAAACAGGAAAAGGTTTTGCCCCTTAATGCGGTTTCAGGAGCCATACAAGTCAAATGATTAACAATAGATAGGTAGCAAGAAGGTTTAAGTACGGCAATTTCTCCAATGCTATTGTTTATTCGTAAGAAAAGGTAGTGATATCTACCACAAAACCGTCAACGCCTTTCTTGTTTTTGCGCAAGCTCGTCAGATAGCTACTGGCCTGATCACGGGTAGCAAAGGGCCCTAAGATAACCTTGTACAATTTATTGCCACCTGCTTTTTCGACACTAACAACAATATCTTCGAACCACATACCTTGTAATTCGGCTACTTTTACGAGGGTGTTTTCATAACTACTAAATGAGGCTACCTGCACACCAAAACCCGCTTTGGATAGGGTGTTGATTTTAATATCAAATAAACCATAGGGCTTGTGACCCCGAAGTGTTGTACTGCCACTGAGGTTGTCCGTTCTGGTAAGTGGAGCTGACTTACTATTATTTAAAGCTGTACTCTTTTTAGGTTGACTGTTGCTACTATTGAGGGGTTTTTTAGTTTCTCCTTTACTATTGGTATTGGAAGAATTAGACAGTTTTTGAGCGTTAGTTTTGGTACTGCTACTTGAATTACTGACTGGTTGCTTAACCTCAGGGCCAGTACCGGTGCCCTTACTGACTACTTCCACTCGAACATCCACAACCCCTTTATTGGTCATTCCTATGGAGCGTGCTGCTGCGTACGACAACTCTTTGATGCGTCCACTGATGTTGGGACCACGGTCATTGACACGAACTACGACGGATTGGCCATTATCTACCCGGGTAACTTTGAGCCTAGTTCCTTGGGGATGGACTTTATGGGCCGCTGTAAATTTATCTTTATCATAAATCTCTCCAAAGTAGGTCCGCCCACCATCGAATTCATTAGAATAGTAAGAGGCTTTACCGAGCTCCTGAGCTTGAAGCGGGAAAATTAGACCGAGAAATAATAGAGGTAAAAAGACACTTAGGATGTGATTCATGTCAAGAATATTTAATAAAAATCCAAACCTGTAACGAAATGAAAGGGTTTTCAGGTACAAAATATCACGGATAATATAGGTAACCTAAGAGCTGTGCGCAAATGAAAAGAAGAATACTTGTTTTTAGAGGGCAGAAAGAATAGAACCAATAAAGGGTCTCCCAGTATATTGTTACAAATAACGAAACGGCATTTACAATAAACTATTCCCTACCTTGAAGGGTTTGCATTAGTGCAAATAAAGACTTTACTATAGTTACGAACATTTGCTTCACGGAAAAGTCGCTGTGCTATTTGCGTCAAGTGTAATGTCGATGTACCTTTGCCTTTTTGCTTTGATTGGTCATACAATCGTTGAACAGGCAGGTGTTCTTTGAAGGCACTGCGCTAAACAACAAAAATGAGTAAACACGGAAAAGTCCTGGTAGCCATGAGTGGTGGAATTGACAGCACGGTTACGGCTATGCTACTTCATGAAGAAGGGTATGAAGTGGTTGGGATAACCATGAAAACCTGGGATTACGCCAATTCTGGTGGGACCAAAAAAGAAACAGGTTGTTGTAGCCTGGATTCCATCAATGATGCTCGTCAAGTAGCCGTTACCATGGGCTTCCATCATTTTATTATTGATATTCGAGATGAGTTTGGCGATTATGTGATCGACAATTTTGTGGATGAGTATCTGGCGGGCCGAACCCCTAATCCATGTGTTTTATGTAATACCCATATTAAATGGAGTGCATTACTTAAAAGAGCCGATTCCTTGGATTGTGCGTTTATTGCTACAGGGCATTATGCAAAAATTAAAGAAGCGAATGGTCGCCGCTTTATTAGTAAGGGTGTAGATCAGAATAAAGATCAGTCTTATGTATTGTGGGGACTGACACAAGAGGCTTTGCAGAGAAGCCGCTTTCCACTGGGCGGCCTTACCAAGCCCCAAGTACGCCAAATCGCATATGACGCCGGATATACAGAGCTTTCCAAAAAAGGGGAAAGCTATGAGATTTGTTTTGTTCCTGATAATGATTATCGTGGGTTTTTAAAGCGACGTGTTCCTGACCTTGAAGCCAGAGTGGATGGCGGTTTATTTGTTGACCCTAAGGGCAATGTTCTTGGAAAACACAAAGGGTACCCTTTCTATACTATTGGTCAGCGAAAAGGGTTGGGAATCGCATTGGGGCGCCCCGTATTTGTTACCGATATTAATCCGCACACGAATACGGTCGTTTTAGGCGATGTTGGTGATCTTGTTCGTAATGGTATGGACGTGTATAAGTTGAATATTCAGAAATACGATTCTATACCGGATGGCTTGGAAGCTACCACCCGCATCCGCTACAAAGATCAGGGTACACTCAGTACCCTGCATCCCAGTGGAGGAGATAACCTACACGTTGAGTTTTTAGCCAATGTCACCGGTGTTGCGCCCGGCCAATCAGCTGTATTTTTTGAAGGTGATGATATTGTGGGAGGGGGATTATACAACGTAGTAGTTGGCCCGCACCTCAGAATTAATGAGGAGGAAATACTATGGAGAAATTTGTAACGGTAGGTCGCTTAGGTAAAGTGCACGGACTAGATGGCTTTTTACGTATGCAACTGGAAAAACCGTTTTTGGAAGATATAGCTCAGGCAGGTGTTTTGTTTGCAGGACATCCCAAAATGCCAGATCCTTACTTTCTTGCAGAGATTAAAGGAGGAAGTGCGCTGCTGGTGCGATTTGAGGATATCCACAGCCGTGAAGAAGCCAGCCTGCTTAGTGGACAAGTCGTATACCTCAGGCAATCGG
>JABSSK010000337.1 GCA_013214265.1 Saprospiraceae bacterium
CGAAGGTAAGTGGTCATACAAGGCACTCCGTAAAACGGATATTTCATATGCTGCTCATCAATCAGGCGCATTAGCTTACAATTCATGTATACTAGAAACGGGCCTGCGTTCTATTCGATGAGCAGCTGCTTGACTTCGCCTAGGGCGTTTGCTGCGAAGATTAAAGCCCTCTTCCTTGTATATTTGGTACACTCGCTTGTGGTTGACTGTAAAACCTTCTCGCCGCAAGAGCACATAGATCCGCCAAAAACCGTATCTGACGCTCGTCTCTGCTATTTCTCGAATTCGCATGCGCAAGTGATCATCGGGTGCCTTTTTCGATTGGTATCACCACATGGATCGAGCATAGAGGACTAAAGCACAGGAGCGCCTGGTCGAAACGTCGCATTGGACCTGAAGAAAAACGTCTAGCTCTCGGCGCAGCCCTGACCTTACAGCTTTTTTTTGATCCGTTCTTGAAGCATGCATGTGTTTATCCAAAATCAAATCAGCAACCACCTGCTTGCGTTTGCGATTTTCTTGCACCAACTCCTTGAGTTTCTTCTGAGTTCAGAACCACCCATACCACCGTACTTTTTCTTCCAGTTGTAGAACGTGGCGGTGGAGATCCCAAGCTTGCGACATACCACCTCTACTCGTTCGTACTGTTCAACTTGGCGAATCGCATAAATGATCTGAGATTCGGAAAATTTTGATTTTTTCATCCCAAATTCCGATTCTAATGGTTAGAAATTAACCTAAATTTTCTAATTCCGCTTGGTCCGATGCAGTGAGAGGAGGTCAGCTAGAGCTCCATACTATTGTTCCCGTATACATTTCTACTTTTGTAAAATCTTCCTCATCTTTGCAACCTTTTATCTTTCCTACCCCATGTTCTTGATAACGATGTAGTTATTTTAAAAAATCAATTTTCGAAAGAACGCATTTGATTATGAAAACCTTTTTTATATCCTTTCTTGTCGTTTTTTTATGGACATTCTCCTGTGTTAATATGCAGGCCCAAGAAGTAAAAAAGCCGAAAGTTGCTTTGGTTTTGAGTGGAGGAGGAGCAAAAGGAGTTGCGCATATACCTCTCTTACAAACCTTAGACTCTTTAGGTATTGTTCCAGACTTAATCGTTGGTACAAGTATGGGTAGTTTGGTTGGTGGATTTTATGCTATGGGCTATTCCGGGGATAGTATAGCAGAGATTACCCTAAATATAGATTGGGATAAGCTACTGGGCGGCAAAACACTTCTAAAAGATGTAGGGGTGGAGGAAAAAGGGGAGTTCGGTCGCTACCTTTTGACTTTGGATATTGAAAACGGAAAACCTAAAACTAGTTCTGCTATTATTAATGACCAATACTTGCGGGAGTTTTTTGCTAAGCTAACCTATCCTGCATATACGATAGATAAGTTTGACGATTTACCCATTGCTTATCGTGCAGTTACAACCGATATAGTGAATGGGGAAGAGATTGTATTGAAAGACGGTAGTTTGGCTCTGGCTATGCGTGCTAGTATGTCCATTCCCAGCGTTTTTCAACCAGTAGAATATAACGATGTGTTACTAGTGGATGGAGGAATTGTAAATAACTTTCCTGTGGATGTTGCCAAGGCTTGGGGTGCGGATATAATTATTGGAAGCGATGTTGTAGGGGGTATGAAACCCAAAGAGGAATTAGAAGAATTAACCAGTATTTTATTTCAGTCGGCCATGTTGATCAGTAATAAAAAGAATCCAGAAAGTCAGGCGATGTGTGATATTTTACTGAATCATAGTCCTAATCTAACTTATTCTACTGGAGACTTTAAAAAGGCTCCAGAAATTTATAGAGAAGGAAAGATTGCTACAGCATCTAATTTGGACAAGCTAGTAGATTTGGCTCAAGTTTTAGCGTCATACAATCAAAAAACGGTAAACCTACCTGCAGTGTCGAATAGAATCATTTTGGACACTGTCCTGTATAGTGGAATCAGCGAGGATAATTTGAAGCTGGTTAAGGCACGGATGAATATAAAAACGAATACTACTTATACTATTGATGAATTAGAGGATGCTATAGAGCGTACGATGGGAACAAATTTATTCTCTCAAGTAGATGCAAATCCAATTTTAGAGCCGGGTTTGGTTGGAATGGAAGTAACTGTAAAAGAGAAGTCATCCAATCAATTGAAATTTGCTCTTCATTTCGATAATGATTCTGGGATTGGTCTTTTAGCTAACTATACAGGTAGAAATATACTTGGAAAGTCCTCACGTATTCTGGTTACTGGTGATATATCAGATGAACCAAGCTATAGAATCCAATACCAAAAACAGTTTGGAGAAAAGAAATCTTGGTGGATGCGGAGTGAATTATTTCAAAACTGGTCCACTCAAAAATTCGATGCTTTTGGTTTCGAGTTGAATGATGAGTTCTCTTTAAGGTATTCGATTTTATCGAATGAAATAAACAAGAATATTAAACCACTCGAGCATTATGTAGGACTTGGTGTAGATTTATATAATCATCGTTTGACCCCAAAAGTAGACCCTGATATAGATCCTAATGTACAGAATCTAGAGCGGTATGAGATTCAAAGTGCCGAGCTGTATATGCATTATTCGCAAAACAATCTTGATGAGGTATTTTTTTCAACTCAAGGAAGTAAAACGAATATAAGGATAGCTAGGACTTTATTGAATAAGGGCGATTTTATTGCCTTTAATTCAGATGGGATTGAGGATCCTACCCAAGCAAGTTATGAGAACATTACCATTGGCAACTTTACACGAATTTTGTTCCAGTATGAGAAAAGGTTTCCAGTTCATCCAAAAATGACTTGGATCATTAATCCAGCGTTTGGTTTTGTGTTCACGGATAACCAGGACCCTTCTTCAAACTATGCTAGAGCTGAAGGGTTTCAATATCACTTTGGCGGGAATTTTCCCAACTTCAAACGATATTTCTTTTCTTTTTATGGTTTAAATAGAAATCAGGTAAATGCCTTTCAATTCATGCATCTAGGCACGAGTTTGCAGGTTAATCTAATGTCGAAATTTTATATTACACCACATGTTGATTATATATCGGCAGGTCGAGGCTATTTTGAAGATTATATCAAAAATGCTTTTTGGCCCAAATATAAATGGTCAGATGAAAATTTGTCCGCTGCAAGTTTTCTATATTCTGTGGGGAGTACATTTTCCTATAATTCCATTATCGGGCCGATTAACATTGACTTTACTGGTATTGGAGGAACGGGCAATAAGAGAGTCCATTTTTATATTGGATTGGGGCTGTTTATGCCTATCTCTTAACAAAGAACGGTTATAACACTAAATAAATGATAACCGTCATAATGGTATGTATAGGCAACTTCTAGTAAGTCAATAAATACCTTGGTTTAGAAACCATACTAGAATTTGAAGGAGTAAACGATGTTAGTTTGATTCCCTTAAATGTATATTTATATTCGGCCATAGTAGGCATTCTACCAAGAATAGCAGATCATACCACTACGGGGGTAGAAGCAAGTAAGAACTTTCCTTTCTTACAGTCTGTATCTGCCACAATACGGCCTAAAGAAACGCCTATAGGTTACTATTACCGTACATCTTTTCTGCGTTCTCTTGGTTGTCCATACAAAGGCCGCTGTGCAGCTTGTTTGTAGGGTAACCCTAATTCGGTTTGGCTATTCTGGGCAGTTGGTTCCGTTTATTAAATCCAACTGCCTTTTGACCATAGCTCTGAATCGACACCCAGCGTCATAATGATGGATCTATTCTTGAAACCCGCAGTATGTAAATCGATGGTGAATGGTTATGACTCTTCTAAAGCTAAAGCTATCGTCTTTAATTTTTCCAAAGTCGCAGCTGGTTTTTGTTTTTTAGTAGCGCTGTATTCTACGATCTTTTCCGAATGGTTTCCTTCTCGCCAACGAATTTTATATTCGTATTTTGGGCCATTCATGCCGTAGCTGTAAATCATCTGATCTCCTGCTACACCCGAAATATCCTCGTAGGTGATCTTGCCAGCTGTTTTTTCCAAATCACTCGTATAGGCCTTTTCCAAATACCGCCCCTCCGGATTCCTTACCTCATATTTCATAAAAGTTATGCTAACACCTCCGCTTACAGGGGTTCCGTAGTAACAACTCTGCATGTTTTCGTTATTGAGCTGATTGGTTACCGCTTCGGAATAATTTTTCCAGCCCATTATGACCGACATTTCCTTGGTGCTAATTTGTGCACAGGGGTCATTTATCTGGACTACTTGATGCTGTGCCGGAGGATCCAACGATATCCATGACACTTTTGCAGTTGTAAAATCATTTGGCATCGCATTGCCATAAAAGGCAGTGCTTATCATACCGACAATTAAAATGTAATTTTTCATATACGTTATGGTATTGTTTTGCTTTGTTATCTGCGCCTAATCCTTTCTAGTTCCATTTAACGGCTATAATACATGCTGCCATCAATCTCTCCATATTGATTATGGCTATCCATTAGATTAGCTTATGCCTAATCTTTTCCTTCTTTTATGATCTTCCGAACGCCAATTACCTCTCTCCGCTCATTTAGAATCCTTAAAGTATACAGTCCGGGTGATAAAAATTTAAGGTTTAACGGATATGATTGGTTCTGTGGATTTACCTGAACCAGCCGCCGACCCATCATATCGAATAGCTGTAATTCATAGATAGGCCTTTCACTAATGATGTTCAGTACATCCTTGGTTGGATTCGGGAACATCTTGATGGACGAATTGGTAATAGCAGTTTCCGATGATGTAATATTGGGATTGAAAAACCCAAAGTCTATCGTATTATTGCCACTGCGGTCATAATCAAAATAGCAATTGAAAGGGTCACCATCAAGCAAAGGCTCCCCGTCAGTAGTAAGCATTACAATCCCGCTCTTGATATCCGTAAAGGGCTCGCCAAAGCCATTATTATCAAAATCAATATCGTTGTTGGCATTCGATACATAACCCGTAGTGGATTGCCAGCCATGCAGGGGTTGCCCCTCTGCCCAATTGTCAACACTCCAAACAAATACTAAATAATTGCCTGGATTGAGGCCACCGAATCGGTAATATCCATTTTCATCTGTTATCTCTACTCCTCCAAAGCCCTGCCAATCTGGAATATCATCCCCATCTGAATCCCCCCAAAGCACCAGGGATACGCCAGGTATACCTGGTT